>NZ_DATBQF010000021.1:0-109606 GCF_036560965.1 Methylosinus sp.
TCGAGGCGCTCTCCCTCCAGCCGCTCGACGGGGCGCGACGCGGCGGCTCGCAGCCGCTTTTGCGCGTCACCTTGAACCTTCGCGCCCACTGGCGCCGGACGGCGTCATGAGACGTTCGCCGCTCGTCGCGCTCGCCCTTCTCGCAGCCGCGCAGGTCCCCGCGCAGGAGACGCCGGCGCACGTCGACGGCAATCCTCTCGCCCGCCAGCCGATCGAGCGTTTCGCCGCGACGCGCGAGCGTCCCTTGTTCTCGCCGAGCCGACGGCCGCCGCCCCCGCCCGCGACAGCGCATAATGACGCCGAGCCGCCGCCGCCCGAGCCGCCCGCCGTCGTGCTGCTCGGCGTGCTGACCGACGCGGGAGGGACGCGCGCCTACATCCGGCCCAATCCGATGGACAAGGTTCGCGCCGCGCGCGTCGGCGACGACATAAGTAGTTGGCAAATAACGGGAATTGAGCCTACGCGGATCATTTTGGCGCAGTCTGAGCGAACCAAGACATTCGCCTTGTTCGAAACGAGGCGCGTTACGACGAGGACCGCGCGCAAGAATGCGCAGCGCTGATTTTTTTTAAAGTGACGCTTCGGGTTGGGCCGTCACGCATCGTCTCTTGAATAGATCCCGCGCCACCGCGGGCCCTATTCACGACACGGGTCTCAATGTCGCAGCAGAAACAATCGTCCCTCGTTCGATTGACGGAAGCTCTCGTGAAACGGCTCGGCCTCGCGATCGTGGCCGCGAGCGCCTCGCTGCAAGGGGCGGCGCCGACGCAGGCTGCCGTCTACCACACAGCAGACAGCGCGCCCGCCGTATGGCGGGATTACGCTGTGCTTGTCGGGCGCCGTGTTCAGGACTGGCTCGGACAGGACGGAGAGCAGACCCTGCGGCTGCGAATGTTCCAGGAAGCGCTCTCGCAGCAGAGCGTCGCGCCGTCGACCATCCTGGTGCGTCTCTGGATTCTGGCGAATGGGACGGTCGAGCGCGTCGAGCTGGAAGGATATGATCCTGCCGACGCAGAGGCGCTGCGCGCGCTTCTGGCGCGCCAGGAGGTCGGCGCGCCGCCGCCGGCCGATATGCCGCAGCCGCTGCATTTGAAGTTATCGCTACAGGCGAAGAATTGAGCGGCGGAACATACGATCGGGGCGCAGACGTAGGACGTGGAGCCGTCCTGCTCGTCTTTGCGACGCTCGGCGCGCTCGCGGTCGCCGCGCCCGTCGCGGCTGAAGAAGCGAGCGATCAGAGCGCGTCGAAGGCGCCGGAAGCGGCCGTGCCGCGGCCTGGCTCGCCCACCGTCTATCGCGCGCTGGCCGAGGCCGAAGCGCGCCGCGCCGGCATGCCGGGCGAGATCGCCGACGCGGTCATGGCCGTCGAGAGCGGCTATAATTCCGGCGCTATCGGCTCGGTCGGCGAGATCGGACTCATGCAGCTGCTGCCTTCGACGGCGCGCGCGCTGGGATTCGAGGGTCGGATGGAGGGGCTCGCCGTTCCCGAAACCAATATTCGCTACGGCGTGAAATATCTCGCGGGGGCGTGGCGGCTCGCCGGCGGAGATCTCTGCACGGCGGTCATGAAATATCGCGCCGGACATGGCGAGACGCGGTTTTCGCATCGCTCGGTCGATTATTGCCTCGCCGTGCGCGCCAAGCTGACGGCGCGCGGCTATCGAGTCGTCGGAGCCGTGCCGATCGCGACGTTCGGCGACGCGTCGCCATCTCGCCTCGGCTCGGCGCTGGTCGTCGGATGTCGCCGAAACTGTCTCGCGGCGTCCGCCCGCGCCACGTTCGATTTCGGCATGATCAACACGCGTCTCGATCACATCGTCGCACAGGCGAGCGCCAGCGCCGTGCGGCTGCGATGAGGCGTCTTCGTGGATCTGGAACGGATTTGAGATCGCTCATTCGTAAGGTGCGGAACATGAGATGTCTCGCTATCGCTATCGTCACGATTTTTCTTGCCGCACCATGCTATGCGAACGACGCCGCGCCACCGAATGACGAAATCATCATCGGCGGCGGAGCGCCGCGGACTGCCGCCGCTCGCAGCTGCATCGACGTCCAGATCGGGAGCGATCTGGCGTTCGGCTGCCTCAATCGGGAGCTCAGGCAAGAGGTCGAGCGCGTCCGCCCGATCATCGAGGCGCCGCCCTTGGACGCGCGGTCGTCCGATCTGAAGACCGGCGTCGTCAACATGCCGGCGATACGCCAGCAGTATGGGCGGAATTTCGGAATTTCAGCTGTCCCCTACCGTGAGCCGACGGTCGGCTTCGGATCGTCGATCTTGCGACGCTGACGCCACCCTCATCCGGGAATGCGAGGCGCACGGGTAAATCTGAAAAGAGTTGGTCATGTTGGAAAACTTCTCACAATTTCAGAAGATAGAAAATAGCGATCATAAATTACGCCCTCGTGCCGAACCGCGCGCGTCTGGCCGCGAGCTCGCAGATTTCCTGCCGTTGGTAAGCGTAATTATCACCAATTATAATTATGGTCGCTTCTTGCTCGAAGCGGTCGATTCCGTCTTCTCCCAGACCTATCCGCATATCGAATGCATCATCGTCGATGACGCCTCGACCGACGATAGCGAAGCCGTGCTCGAAAGCATTCGTCGTAACAAGCCGAATGTAGACATAATATTGCACGAAGAGAATTTTGGGCAGACGACCGCGTTCAGAACGGGCCTCACGGCGAGCTCCGGAGAATATGTCGTCTTTCTCGACGCCGACGATCTTCTTCTTCCCACGTTCGTCGAGACGCATCTTTTCGTGCATCTCTCGCTACGGATCGCAGTCGGCTTCACCTCGTCGGATATGTTCCAGTCACGAATGGCCGCATCGTCAGATCGTCGTGGACCACCCTCAGCGAATATGTCGTGTCAGGGCGCGGACTGCGCAAGAAGCACCTGCGTCGCGTCGACGTTTCCGCATGTGATCTTTGGCCGTTCGAACATGCGCCGCTCGACGATATCGAATCCCGCGTGCACTTCGTGGACCCGCTCAGCTCGGACGACTGGGTCTATGCGCCGACCTCGGGCAATTGTCTCAGACGCGACGCTCTGACATTGCTTCTCGGCGAAGGTCCTCTCATGGATCTTCGCTTCCACGGGGATACTTATCTGAACAAAGGCGTGCGACTTTTGAACAGCGCTGCGCTCATCGACGCGCCTCTCGCCATTTATCGCATTCACGGCGGAAACGGATTTTCGAGCCATGCGGAACTCTGTGGCGTCCATAGCGCTGCGCCGATCAAGGCTTTCAGAGCCGAATATTTCGCTTGGCGTGCGGTTGTGGATCGTCTGATCGACCACGTCGAAGAGCTCGTGGAGCGCATCGGCGTGGACCGTTATGTCAGCGCGCTCGTTTGCCTGCAAAAGTCCTATGCGGACCATCCGGATTTTCAGCAGTTCGAAAGTCTCGCGCGCTATATCGAAACGAGCCTGGAGACCCGGGCGGATTCCGTTCGCGCCTGCCTCGGCCCGGAAGCGCTCGAAAGCTTATCGACGAGCGTGAGACGCAGTCGCAGGCGGCGAGTCCCGGTGAAAAGGCGCGCGCCGCGACACTGGATCAGACCTTTGGCCGAACTTTGCCTGACGGTTGGCCGCTCGACGAGCTTCACGTCGCTGACGAAAATTGGCGATCAACTCTGGCAGTTTTGATCGGCTAGCCCGCCGCGTTTCTGCGTGCGTGAAATTCCGCCCCGCGTCCCGCAGTCGACGGATCATGCCCGGCTCAGCTATCGGCAGAAGCGCACGCTGGTTGCGGGGGGGAAGCCGCGCCAGCTTCTGCCCGCGAAATGCGACAATCCGACAGTGAGCCGCCAGTTTTCGCCCTTCATGTCGTGGACGATGGCTGAGCCCGAAGGCGGCGCGCCCACACCCGAAGCCGGCGCCGCCGGCAGCGGATCGCGCGCCGCTATGCGGCGTCGCAGAGTCGGCCTTCAGAATTTGGGCTATCAAGCTCTTCGGCTACGGCGCCCGCGTCGAGCGGACCCGGCACGGCATGATGCGGAAACCATTCTCCTCCCGGCTTTCGTCCACGGTGAAAGACCGGAGACAGTGCGAATGATAGGTCGAGCGCTACCATTTCCATCGATGAGAGGGAGCAGCGCCGCGACATAGGCGATGGTCTCGGGCGGCAACGCCCTGCGCCCGTCGAGATGAACTTCGTAGCGGCGCTGCCGACAGCCCTTTCTAGCAAGGGGACAGCAAGTGAGGAGGAGGCAAGTCGCAGCGTATCCGGGCGTAGAGACTGCGAAAGCAGATCCGCCGGAGCGGGTCGCTAGCTCGTTGATTTATCGCAGTCTAGCGTGGATTTTCGTAGGCGGGAGTGGTGCCCAGGGGCGGAATCGAACCACCGACACTGCGATTTTCAGTCGCATGCTCTACCAACTGAGCTACCTGGGCCTGGGCGCCGAACGACGCCGAGAGCGGGCTTATAGAAACTGCTGCAGGCCTTGTCCAGACCCTCGCGGCGCTTTTCTCGAACGGAACCGTTTCCATTCGACGCGCGATGGCCGAGGCGCGGCAGGAAGGATGGCGAGGCGCGCCCCGCCATCCCTCGTCGCCGACTCAGAAGTCGACCTTGAGGCCGCCATAGATGATGCGGCCGGCTTGGAACGAGTAGGTCAGCGTCGTATTGGCGATCGACGTGAGACCGTCCGGCTTGCCGCCTATGTCGGTGACGCCGTGATTGTCGAAGAGATTGGTGATCCCGAATTTAATCTCGACCTTGTTGCCGAATCCCAGCGGCCGGAAATAGTCGCCGCGCGCGCCGACGACGAGATCGGTCGTGTGATAGGCCGGAATGTAGTTGAGATAGGG
Organism: Methylosinus sp.; assembly: GCF_036560965.1. Taxonomy (NCBI): domain Bacteria; kingdom Pseudomonadati; phylum Pseudomonadota; class Alphaproteobacteria; order Hyphomicrobiales; family Methylocystaceae; genus Methylosinus; species Methylosinus sp. Next base: position 4,814 of record NZ_DATBQF010000021.1, read on the forward strand.
GTTGGTGACGCCCGTGTAGATCGACGTCGCCGACCTCTGGCCCTGAGCGCCCCACTGGTCGCCCGTGACCTTGTGGAGCAGGGAGCCGAAGAAGGTTCCGTCGTCGTAGATGAAGCCGCCGGCGACGGTATAGCGTGGGGCGTTGCCCACATAGAGGCCCGAAAACTGGCCTTCCAGATATCGTGCGTCGGAAACAGCGCCGCTGGCGTAGGCGGCGAGGCCTTGGATGATCTTGTAGGTCGCCTGCGCCTCGACGCCGCGATAGCGCGCCGTTCCGCCGTTCTGATAGGTCGTCAGTCCGGTGGTCGTCGTGTTGGTGACCGGAAAGTTGTTGGCGGTGATCTGATAGACGTCGATGTCGGCAGTGAGGGCTTCGCTCTTATAGACGGCGCCGAGCTGGAAATTGGTCGTGGTTTGGGGCTGAATATTATTCTGCGTCGGGTCGAGGACGTAATAGGCCGAGACGGTCGGCGCGAGGAAGCCGCGCGACGCTTGGCCATAGACCGTGACCTCCGGCGTCACCTTGTAGCGGACCGCGAAGAAGGGCAGACTCGCCGTGTAGGTCTTCTCGAAATATTGCGGCGAGATCGTCGTCTGATTGATGCGCGCAGTCTGATTGCGTGTGAAGGATTCGAATTTGAAGCCGGGGGTGATCGACAATCCGTCGATCGGCCGCCATTCATATTCGACGAAGGGCTGCACGTTCTGAATATGCGAGCCGAGGTCGAGCTTATAGGCGCCCTGATAGGCGCCCTGGGCGGTCTTCGCCAAATATGGGTAGAGCGTGCCGGTCGTGTAATCGATGTATTCCTGGTAGCGCCAATTGTCGACGCGCTCCCACCATACGCCGGTGTGCAGCGTTCCGCTGGCGAGGCCCGCCTCGAAGTCGCGCGAGACATCGAAGATGTTGCCCCAGGCGCGGTAGTTATTGTATTTTACATAGCCCGTGACGTCGCCATTCGGAACATTGAACCCGAGGGACGTCTTTCCGCCGCTGGCCGTCGGGACCGAGACGTTCTGAATCGTGCCCTTGTTGGCGACGGAGGCCAGGCCCTCGATCGTCTGGTCGGCGCCGTTGTTCTGCAGGGACGGATACCAGTAGGAATAAGTGTAGACCTTGTCCTCGAAATGGAATCCGAAGGCGTCGCCCTTCAGCTTGACGTATTCCAGATCGGTCTGCTTTTCGGAATTGTTATAGCCGACATATTGCTGGGTGAGCGGATTGCCGCTGACGCCGCCATAACGATAGCCGCCCGCATAGAGCTGCGGATAGGTGACGCTGATGACATTGTCGTAATGCTCGCGGCCATAGGTCCCGAACAAGGTCGCCGTCACGCCCTCGAACTGGCGCTCGACCTTGCCGAGGAACTGATTGGTTTCGACATTGCCATATTGCTGCGCGCCGGCCGTCTGCGCGTGTGAATATTCGAACAGCGCCCGCGTGCCGGTCTCTTTGATGTAGCCGGATTGAACCTGCGTGCTGGTGACGAATGTGCTGAAATTGCCGTAGGACGATTGGACGTTGCCGCCGAACTCGTCCTTGAGCTCATGCGAGAACATGCCGAGCGTGCCGCCGAAGGTCGCATAGCCGACCTGCGAGGCCGCGCCGGGACCACGGTCGAGGACGACCTTGCCGAGGAAGGAGCTCGGGAAATACGCCGCCGAATGATGTGACGGATCATTGGCGTCGCCGAAGGGGATGCCATCGAAGGTGATGTTGTACTGGCCATCCTTGAAGCCGCGCCAGCCGCCCTTGGAGTCGCCGAGCGAGCCGTTCGAGTTGCTGTTGTAGAACCCGGGCGTGAATTTGACGACGTCGTTGAAATCGGAGCCGGGCGCGATGACGTCCTGGATGATCTTGTCGCTGACGACGGAGCCGGGCTCGAACGAATCGAGCGGCGCCTGCGAGGGGGAGAGCGCCGGAGCGCTGCCCGGAGGCGCCTTGGAGCCGATCGCGGCGTCGGAGGCGATCGGGATTTGCGAGGCCGGGGCGGAGGAGCCTGTCGGCGCGACGCCGGAGGCGACGCGAGCCGGCGCATGCGAACCGCCGGCGCCCCGCGACGAAAGCGCGACCCGCTGAGCGCCGCGATGCGCCGTCGAGGGCGCTTTCTTGGTCTTTTTGGGCTTGGCGTGGCGGGCGACGACAGTCACTGCGCCAATGTCGGCCTGAGCCAAGGCTTCGCTTGACGGCGCAACGGCGCCAACAAAGGCCGCGGCCGACGCCAGAAGCGACAGCCGCAGTGCGAATAGATTGGAATTCATTCTCAGTTTCCCCGCGTAAGACCTTGATTTATCAGCTCTCGCTGCTAGGTCGTGGCTGTAGGCGCGGGAATTGACAGTTCAGTGACGCTTCGATGTCGCCGCTCGATGATTGTCCGACTGGGACATTTTTGACACAGTTCGGGAGATCTTCCCGCACCGGAGCCTTCAGTGGCTCTCGTCGGGCGGGCCGGGGATCGGCAGGATCTCTATGCCCTCCTCGAGCAGGGCCTTCGCTTCCTCGAAGCTCGCGCGTCCGCGGATGGGGCGGGTCTCGGCCTCGCCGTCCTGCATGCGCCGCGCCTCGTCGGGGAAGTGGTCGCCGACATCTTCCGTCGAGGCGGCGATCTTTTGACGCAGCTCCTGGATCATCGTCCGCAGCGCCGCATGGCGCTCGTCGAGCAGCGCGGGGACGCCATTGTCCTCCGCGCGGGAGGAGCGGCGCGCCACATGCGGCGCCATGATCGCCTTGGACACCTCGGTCGAATGGCAGAAGGGGCAGCTCACATCGCCTTGCGCGGCCTGTCGATCATAGGCTTCGCTGTCACGGAACCAGCTTTCGAATTCATGGCCCTGCGAGCAGATCAGACGGTAGAGGATCACGGCGTTCGCTCGCCGGCGGCGAGCAGCGGATCGAGATCGCCCGCGCCGTCCAGAGCGTAGAGATCGTCGCAGCCGCCGATCGGCTGGCCGTCGATGAATATCTGCGGCACAGAGGTGCGTCCCTCGGCGAGCCGGCTCATCTCGGCGCGCTTGGCCGAGTCGCCATCGACGGAAATTTCCTCATAGGCTGCGCCCTTCATGTCGAGCAGCTGCTTGGCGGCGCGGCAATAGGGGCAGGTTCGCGTGGTGTAGATGACGATCTGCGGCATGATGGTTTCGTGACCTCTCGCGTTCTTATAGGCGCTTCCGGCGCATTGTTTCAACGGAGGCCTTCGCTTCAGCTCTGGCCGACGACGCGGGCGTAGACGAGCACGTCGACGCGCGACGCCCGCGCCCGCAGCAAGACGCGGGCCGCCGCGTTCACGGTCGCTCCCGAGGTCAGCACATCGTCGACGAGCACGATGTTGCGACCCTCGATCTCTTGCTTTTTCTCGTCGCGCAGCCGGAAGGCGCCCTGCATGTTGGCCGCCCGCTGACCGCGGGTCAGGCCGACCTGCGGCGGCGTCGGCTTCACCCGCTCCAGCGCCTGCGCGTCGACCGGCACGGCGCTCTCCCGCGCAATCACATGGGCGAGCGCGGCGGACTGGTTGAAGCGCCGCGACAGCAGCCGCATTCGGTGGAGGGGGATGGGGACCAGCAGATCGGCGTCGGACAGAAGCTCGGCCCCGGCGCGCGCCATCCAGCGGCCGAGCGGCTCGGCGAGCTCCAGGCGGTCGTAATATTTCAGCCTATGTGCGAGGCTGCGGGCGCGGTCGCTGTCATAGCGGACGACCGCGCGCGCGCGTGTGAAGGCGGGCGGATCGGCGGCGGCCTCGAGCGAGATCATGCCCGGGCCGAAATCGCGGTCGAAGGGCGTGCCCAGCCGCTCGCAATAGGGTTGCTCGATGAAGCCCATCTCGCCCCAGCAGCGCGGACAGAGCGCGCCATGGCTGGCCACCGCTCTGCGGCAGACGAGGCAGACCGGCGGATAGACGATGTCGAGGAGACGCGCGCCGATGCTCCCGAGCAGGCCGGCGGCGCGTGCGAGCGGCATGGTCAGACCTCGACCTGACCGCCGAGCTCGACGACGCGGCCCGGCGGGATTTGGAAGAATTCGGTCGCCGGCAGCGCGTTGCGATGCATGAATTGGAAAATGTGAATCTTCAGCCGTCGCCAGCGCGAGCGGCCGAGCGGCGTCACAGTGAGGCGGCCGACGAAGAAGGACGTGTTCATCATATTGAAGGTCAGTGGGCTCGACACGGATTCGAGCAACAGGGCGCAGGGGATGTTCGGCTGCTCCATGAAGCCGTAGTTCAACGTCATCGCGTAGAATCCATCTTCGAGCGTCGTCGTGTCGACGCGCCGCGCGGGTTCGACGCGCGGCGTGTTCGCCGTCGCCACATGCAGCAGAACGATATTCTGATGCAGGACCTTATTGTGCTTGAGATTGTGCAGCAGCGCGACCGGCACGACGTCGGTGCGGCTGGTCAGATAGACGGCGACGCCGTCGATGCGCGGCTTGCCGTGGAATTTGGCGATGAAGTCGGCGAGCGGGAAAGTGTCGCGCTCGAGCGCTTTGCGCATGGCTTCGAAGCCGTCGCTCCAGCAGCTCATCAGGAAGAAGAGGAGCGATGCGACCACCAGCGGAATCCAGCCGCCTTCGAAGAATTTGATGAGATTGGCGGCGACGAACGAGACGTCGACGACGAGAAACACGCCGCCGACCAGGAGGGCGAGCGGCAGGCTCCAGCGCCAGATGGAGCGCATGGCGATGAACATCAGCGCCGTCGTCAGCAGCATGGTCAGCGAGACCGCGATGCCGAAGGCGGCGGCGAGGTTTTCCGAAGAGCGAAACGTGATGGTGAGAACCAGCGTCAGCGCCATCAACGTCCAATTGACGAAGCCGACATAGATCTGGCCATAGCTGTGCGCCGACGTTTGCGTGATCGAGAGGCGCGGCGACAGGCCGAGCTGGATCGCCTGCCGCGCCATGGAGAAAGCGCCGGTGACGATCGCCTGACTCGCTATGACGGTGGCGAGCGTCGCCAGCGCGACCAGCGGCAATTGCAGCGGGGCGGGGCAGAGGTCGAAGAAAGGATTCTCCGTCACGGAGCCCTCGACGAGCAGCGCCGTCTGGCCGGCGTAGACGAGGACGAGCGACGGCAGCACGAGGCCGTACCAGGCGAGGCGAATCGGGCGCCGCCCGAAATGGCCCATATCCGCATAGAGCGCTTCGGCGCCGGTGGCGCAGAGAAACACGGCGCCGAGCAGCAGAAAGCCCTCGAACCCATGGGTGAAGAGATAATGCAGCCCGACGCGCGGATCGACGGCGGCAAGAACGCTCGGATGCGCGGCTACGCCGCGTGCGCCGAGGATCGCTATCGAGACGAACCACAGCGCCATCACCGGGCCGAAGAGGCGCGAGATGCGCTCCGTGCCCTGCGGCTGCAAGGCGAACAGGCCGATGAGCACGACGATGGAGAGCGGGACCACATAGGGCGCGAGCGCGGGCAGGGGCGCCTTCAGCCCTTCGAGCGCGCTCAGCACCGAGATCGCCGGCGTGATCGCGCCATCGCCGAACAGCAGCGCTGCGCCGAGCATGCCGATCGCGATGATCGCCGGATGGCGCCCATGCTTCATGCCGAGCAGCGACATCAGCGCGAGAATGCCGCCTTCGCCGTCATTGTCGGCGCGCATGATGACGGCGACATATTTGATCGAGGTGACGATGATCAAGGTCCAGACGATCAGCGACAACATGCCGAGCGCCGTTTCGGCGCTCACATGCCCGCCGGACCAGTCCATCGCCGTCTTGATCGTGTAGAGAGGGCTGGTGCCGATATCGCCGAAGACGACGCCGAGAGCGCCGAGCGTCAGGGCTTTCACGCCGGTCTCGCCGGCATGCATGGTCGAATTCGTCATGAAAGCTTCGCCTCACGCCTTTTCGGCGGCCCGATCTTCGTTCTCGAACAGGCCGGTCGGCAGTCCGTCGATGCTCTGCCGGTTCTTCTCGCGGCGATAGGCGTCGAGCGCTTCCTCGCCCTTGGCGGCGGCCCAGCGGTCGAGCCCGTCGCGCTCGCCCGCGTAATCGTAGAGCGGCACGGCGAAGCCGCAGGAGGTCTGCACCGATTCGACGTCGAGCAGGATCATCTGCCGCGCGCCCGGCGGCTCGACGCCGTCGAACGCCGAGCGCAGCAGGCGCGCATAGGCGGCGTCGCCGCGCGCCAGCGTCCGGCCGCGGCCATAGAGGCGCAGGATCAGCGGCGCGCCGTCGAGCGCGCAGAACATGAAAGTGAGGCGGCCATCGGCGCGCATATGCGCGGCGGTTTCATTGCCGCTGCCGGTGCGGTCGATATAGACGGCCGCGCGCTCGTCGAGGAGGCGCAGCGTATCGGCGCTTTTGGGCGAGACGTTCACGCGCGCGCCGGCTGCGGCGGAGGCGACGAAGAAGAGCCTCTGCTGCTCGATGAAGTCGCGATGCTGCGGCTCGATCGAAGCGAAGAATTTGCTCATGACGCGTGTGATTCCGGTCCTGGCCCCGCGTCAGCCTAGCAGGCCGACGTTTTTGGGGGCAAGCGGATTATCGGCGAGCGCGGCGGCGTCGGGCGTGTCCGGCGCCGGTATGCCCGCGACGGCGGCATAGAGCTTCTCGACGAAGGTCGGATCGAGATCCTTGACGATGAAGACGAGGCGCGTGCGGCGATCGGCGTCCGGCCAGGCGGCGAGGCGGTGCGGCGGATGGAAGACATGCTGCACGCCATGCACGGCCACGGGCCGCTCTGGATCGTCGGTGAGGCCGACGATTCCCTTCACGCGCAAGAGATGGGGGCCATGCGCCTGACGCAGGATCTCGACGAACATGTCGAAGGCCTGCGCGGTGAGCGGCGCGTCGCTGGTGACGCAGAAGGCGCGGATATGGGCGTCGTGCCGGTTCACGTCCTGATGCGCAGGGTCGTGGTCGTGACTATGGCCGTGATCGTGACCATGGTGGTCGTGATCGTGACGATGCGCCTCATGGGCCGCGGCGACCGCCTCGTCATTGAGCCATTTGGCGACCTGCGGAATCTTGCCGGAGGCGTCATAGAGCCCGCAGTCGAGCAGGGCGGCGGCGCTCGCCTCTCCGGACGCGGCGACGAGCCGGCGCGCCGCCGGATTGAGCGTCGCGAGGCGGCGGTCGAGCGCCTCGAAGCGCGCGGCGCCCTCGGGAAGGTCGGACTTGGTGATGATCAGCCGATCGGCGACGGCGGCCTGCTTGACCGCCTCCTCATGCGCGTCGAGCGTCGCCGCGCCATTGACCGCGTCGACGAGCGTGACCACGCCGTCCAGCCGATAGCGCAGCGCCAGATAGGGATGCGACATGATGGTGTGGAGAATCGGCGCCGGATCGGCGAGCCCCGTGGTCTCCAGCACGACTCGGCGGAAGGGGCGGATGCGGCCATTGTCCAACCGGCGCAGCGCATCCTCGAGCGCGGCGACGAGATCGCCGCGAATCGAGCAGCAGATGCAGCCGGAGCTCATGACGATCATGTCGCCGTCGACATTCTCGACGAGCAGATGATCGATGCCGACCTCGCCGAATTCATTGATCAGCACGAGCGTGTCGGCCAGCTCGGGCGAGGCGAGCAGGCGGTTGAGCAACGTCGTCTTGCCGGCGCCGAGGAAGCCGGTGAGGATCGTCAGAGGGATGGGCGGCGGCGGACGACGGGGCTCGGAACGCTCTATCACTGTCATAGCCAGTCTATTGCTCATTGTCTTGGCGCTGCGGCGCATGGTCGCCGATCGCGTGCTTGTCATTCTTTGCGGAGACGTTTTTGGCGGCGGGCGCTTTGGTCGCCGACGCTTTGGCCGCGTGGGCCTTGCCGGCGGCCGTCTTGCTCGCGGGCGTCTTGTCAGTGGGCGTCTTGTCAGCGAGCGCCTTGTCGGCGTGCGCCTTGTCGGCGAGCGCCTTGTCGGCGTGCGTCTTGCTCGCCGCCGCCTTGGCGGCGACATGCTTGCCCTGCGAGGGCTTGGCGGGCTTTTCGGCCGTGACGTCCTGCTCCGGCGTGTTCTCCGTGCTCGGCTTGCTCGCCGTGGAACGCTTGTTTTTGGCGGGCTTCTCCTTGGCCGGCGCATTGGCGGCCTTGGCCGAATGCTTGTGGCCATGGCGCATCGACAGAGCGTCCGGCGCCGGGCGGCTGATGGGCGAGGCGGCGGCGGCCGGCGGCTCATGGGCGTAGGCGGTGACGGTGGAGGGCGAGCCGACCGGCGATCCCGGGTCGCGCACGCCGGCGACGGGGCCCTCATAGCCGGGAGCGCGGCCGAGGAAGATGGGGACCGGCTCGAAGCGCGCGCGAGGAAGCGCCGCGATCGTCTTCACATTGACCTGATCGGTCGAGCCGTTCTCGCGCGGTATGGCGACGGTCATATCCTCGACCTCGGCCATATATTCCGCATTGGCCTTGCCTCGATGGCGGCAGACGCTGTCGCGCATGTCCGGCGCCTGGGCGACGCCGAAGGTCGGCAGCGAGGCGATCGAGCCCGATGGCGAGCCGGTCATGAAGGCGCGATCGAGCAGCGACGCCGCCTTGGCCGTGCGCGCCGCCGCCGTGGGCGCGCCCAGCACGACGGTGATGAGCTTCTGGCCGCCATGGGTGGCGCTGGCCACGAGATTATAGCCGGCGGGGCAGGTGAAGCCGGTCTTCATCCCGTCCGCGCCCGGATAGCGGCCGAGCAGGCCATTGTGCGTGGGGTGGATCTGCCGGCCGAGCTGCATCGCGCCGATGTTGAAGAAGCCGGCGGACTCGGGAAATTCCGTCAGCAGCGCGCGGCCCAGAATGGCGAGATCGCGCGCCGAGGTCACTTGCCGGTCGTCCGGCAGGCCGTTGGGGTTCGCCCAATAGGATTCGCGCATGCCGAGCTTGGCCGAGGCGCGGTTCATCTCATCGGCGAAGGCCTCGACCGAGCCCGCGACGCCCTCGGCGATGGTGACCGCTATGTCATTGGCGGATTTGACCATCAGCATGACCAGCGCATTGCGCAGCGTCACCTCCGAGCCGACCGGAAAGCCCATTTTCGACGGCGCCATGGAGAGCGCGCGGGGCGAGACCAGCATCGGCGTGTCATATTGGATGCGGCCCGAGCGCACCGCGTCCAGCGCCACATAGACGGTCATCAGCTTGGTCAGCGAGGCGGGATACCAGGACTGTGTGGCCTGCTCCTGCTCCAGCACCTGCCCGCTGGCGACATCGATGACGACAGAGGGCGCCGACGACGCGGACGACGCCGCGAGGGCGGCGGCGGCGACGAACAGGCTCCGTAGGGTCGGTTTCGCGCTCATTTTCATCCGATCGGCCTCGGGCTGGGCCATTTTGTGGCCGAGCGTTCGATTCGAGACATTGTCTCGCTCCAAGGACGGCCCGAATATGGGCCGAATGTGGCGTAAACGCGCTCTGCGCCGTTTCGAGACGCCGAAAAGCGCCGTTATGGACAACGGTTATTACGCCTGGACGATCAAAATTCATTCCAATTGCCGGCGGAGGCGCGGCGCATGCTCGCGGCCGCAGCTGGGCGCGAATCCTCTCATGCTTCACGGAACCATGAAAAAAGACTCTAAGCTTTTGTTTTGGCCTGCTTCCAACGCCGAGCGGGAGCTCACTACGGCTGGAAGCGCTCTAGCTGGGCCGCCAATTCTGATTGGGCAGAATGAAGAGCTCATATCGGTCGTAATAATTCAATCCGGATGCGACCGAAAGGCGCGCCAGGGCGATCGAGATCGAGTCGGCGGGATTGTGGCCGGGCATCGATATTCGATCATTCACGACGAAGAGCCCGAGATCGCCGGCCCCGAGCCATTTTCCGTCGACGACCCGTTCGACGCCATATCGCGCATAGGCCGCCTTCAGATCGATGAAATAGCTGCCGACGACGCTGAGCTCCGCTGTCGCGCCGGGGCCGATCTGCTTGGGCGGCGGCGACTGCCAGCGACCCCGCTTCAGCTGGGTCGCCAAAAGCGATAGCCGCACCTCGGCTGTGCTGTTGACCAGGGTGAGAGCCGTCGTCGTTTCGTCAGGCATGGAGCCCCCGTGTCGTCGCCTGGCGGCGTGCGAGACGCGCCGAAGCGGTCAATGGAAATGGAAAGTCTGCTCGAAGTCGCGGCAGTCGGCGTCCATGTCGAAGGGCGGCGGCGGCAGCTTCAGCGAGGTGATCATGCCCGCGGCGACCAGCGCTCGGGCGTTATTGTCGTAGTTCGCGAGAGAGGCTCTGGTGACATGGCCTCTGAAATCGACATGGAATTTGATGGTCACTGTCCCGCTTCCGAGATTCAGCTTCGGCGCGCGCTCGCGGAGCTGGTGGGTGACGCTCTGTATCCAAGCCTTGTTTTCCGGTGTCGCCATGCAGGCGGCCAGAGTGGGCCGCTCCGAGGGACCGAAGAGGAACTGCGCGAACGCCGCCGGCGACACGCCGATCAGACAAAATACGATCACTGCTCGAAACATGATGCAACTCCCCGCCGCCGGGCTCATGGATAGTAGAAGCTCTGCGAGAATAAGTGGCACTTGCCGCCGGCCGCCTTGCGCGCCGAGGCCGGCGGCGGCGGCAATTTGAGCGAGGAAATCGTGCTCAAGGCGAGGAGCGCCTGCTCGTTATTGCTGGCTTTCACGACATTCGCATCGGCCACTCGGCCGGCGGAGTCGACGCAGAATTGCACGGTCACAGACCCATGTCCGAGCCAGAGGCGCGAGGTGTGCTCTTTGGCCTGACGGGCGATCGTCCTCTTCCATTGCTCGTATTCCGCCCTGGCGGCCTCCTGCGCGGGGTCTCCCGTTCCGCCGAAGCCGTCGAAGAGCGATTGGGCCGAAGCCGGCCCGGCAAGAACGAGCAGAAAGGCCACAAAAAACGCCGCCGCTTTCATAGTATCGATCCTCGAACGAAAGTCGGCGCTGGAAATTCGCCGCCGGCGCCTCGCTGTCTAGTGAATATCGGAACGCTTAGCGCGGTCAATATCATGTGCGGATGCGTCGAGCGCGAAGAGCGTGCAACGGATGAGATTCGCGGCCGTCGCGGCTCGCTTTCCCGTCGATCGCTTCATTCTTTCCGTTCGGAGCGGAGAGCGCCCTTCAGCGGCGAGATGCGATTGAGCGCGGTGATCGACAGAAAGCCGCCGATCCAGGCCCCGAGCGCGGCGAACAAGACATAGGTCCAGTTCGACGTGTAGCTGATGACCGCGAAAGCGGAGAGCAGATACCAGACGCTGCTCCAGCTCGCCGCCGCCACGCGACGTCGCGCCGAAACCGCGGCGTTGAAGAACACATAGACGGCGTCGGTCACAGCGGTCGAAAGAGCGACGCCGGCGGCGATGGCGGGATCGAAAGGGGGGGATGTCCATAGAGTGGCCTCTGGTCGGTCTCGTGTCCAATCGGCTCTAGATGGCGCGCTGCGACGGGCAGGGCATGTCGCTCCGATGCTTGCTCCTGTCAGGCGTCGGAGGGCGGCTTAAAGCGATTGGCGCGACGCCATTCCGCCCAATCGATCGGAACTCCCACGTCGGCGGCCAGCTCGATGTCGCCCGGCTGCAATCGCGACGTGAAGAGCATCAGATTGCTGCAAGTCCATCGCGCGCTCGGGGCGATCAGCCCGTCGAAGCCGAGGAAAAATGCGGCGTCGGCGATGGCTTGCGTCTGGTCGTATCGACGTTCCTGATAGGTCGCGACGTCGACGCCGAGCGTCTTCAGCTTCAGCATGTCGGCGATACGCAGCGTCTTGGTCGCCCGCACCGTCAGCTCGTGGCAGTCCCATCGCGTCTTCGAAGGAAACACGGGCTGCGCGGACAGCAGCGCGCCGATTTCGGCGATGGCTCCGTCTCGCGCGAGCGATGTGTAGAGAATGTCGAACGCGCCATTGCACCATCGGCTTTGCGAGGGAAAGCCGAGAGTCGGATCGCGGCCGTCCCTCACGGCGCGCCAGACTTGGCCTTCGAACGGCTCGCGGTCCATCGCGTCGATCGCATCGAGAAGCGCGAGATCGCGCGCCTTTCGCAGCTCGGCCATCAGGTGTAGGCGCCCGAGTCGAGAGCGTCGATGACGGCGAGCACGGCTTGCGTCCGCCCCTCATTGATGAGGTCGATCGCACGCTCGCCGTTCAGCAAGGGATGCTTGGCGTGCAGCCACAGACGCGTTTCGTCTGCGGTGTAGAAGTCCGACAAGCGATCGACAACATATCTCAGCTCGGCGATGACGGTTTGTGTCCGAAGATCCGGGGTCGCCTTGCCGCTCGACCATCGCGACACAGTGGCGGGCGACACGGCGACGATATTGGCGATATCCTTGCCCTGGAGACCGCCGTCGGTCTTGAGGTGATCGAGGATGCGGCTGACTGCGGTGGCGGCCATGTCGGGTTCTCCCAGATCAAAGATTTGCGTATCGATTTCATAAAGTCAATACCTGAAATCAATGCGCAATTGCCTACGGCGCTACGCCCGCGCTAGAACCGTTTCCGCTCCGATCGGATCGGAAACGGTTCTCGCTTTTTTCGTTTGGAGCGAATTCTGATCGCTCGAACGAATCCGTTCGAGCGGAAAGCGCTAATAAGCCCGCGCGATCAAAATCTCCTCCACCGCCGGCCGGCCGGTGAAGACGCAAACGCCCTTCGGCGCGCTCTGCTCGAGCGGAATATTGCGCAGCGTCAGCTTCAGCGCCTTCAGCCGCGTCTCCACTTCCTCGAGCTCGGCGCCGGACGGCCGCGCCCAGGGCGCGCGCACCCAGCCTTTGAAGGCCGAGGCCGCCTCGTCGTCCTCGGCCGCCTTGCCGAAATAATCGGCGATCTCGGCGAAGCTCGTCAGGTCGGAGCGGATATTCGCCTCGAGCCGCGCCTTGGCCTCGGCGAACAGCGCCGCCTGGATGTCCGCGAGCAGGGCAGGGACCGCGCCCACGAATTCTGCGCGGGGCGTCGCCGTCGAGACGATCTTGTCGCCGTCGCGCAGCCGATCGCGGCGGATCAGCGTCACCATGTCGTTGGCGGCGTCGCGCGGGCCGATCTCGAGAATGATCGGCGCGCCGCGGCGCACCCAATCCCAGCGCTTATTGGCGGCGCGCGCCGGCTTCTTGTCGACGATGGCGCGCAAAGGCGCGCCCAGCGCGAAGAGCCCGTCCAGCTCGCCCTTGAGCCTGTCGCAAAAGGCCAGCACCTCGGCGTCCTCGGGCTTCTCGCGCAGCATGGGGACGATCACCACCTGACGCGGCGCGATGGCCGGCGGCAGGCGCAGCCCGTCATCGTCGCCATGGGTCATGATCACGCCGCCGATGAGCCGCGTCGAGACGCCCCAGCTCGTCGTGTGGCAATATTCCAGCTCGCCGGTCGCGCTCTGGAAGCGGATGTTCTGCGCGTGGGCGAAATTGGTTCCGAGATAATGCGACGTGCCGGCCTGCAGCGCCTTGCCGTCCTGCATCATGGCTTCGATGGAATAAGTGTTCACGGCGCCGGGGAAGCGCTCATTCTCCGGCTTCTCGCCGGCGATCACCGGCACGGCCAGCACATCCTCGACGATCTGCCGATAGACCTCGAGCATTTTGCGGGTTTCTTCCCGCGCGTCGGCCTCGTCGGCATGGGCGGTGTGGCCCTCCTGCCAGAGGAATTCGCTGGTGCGCAGAAAGAGCCGCGTGCGCATCTCCCAGCGCACGACATTGGCCCATTGATTGATGAGCACGGGCAGATCGCGATGCGAGGAGACCCAACGGCGGAAGGCGTCGCCGATGATGGTCTCCGAGGTTGGCCGCACGATCAGCGGCTCCTCGAGCTTGGAGTCGGGATCGACGACGAGCTTGCCGTCCACCGCCTTCAGCCGATGATGGGTGACGACCGCCATCTCCTTGGCGAAGCCTTCGACATGGCTCGCCTCCTGAGCGATGAAGCTCATCGGGATGAACAGCGGAAAATAGCAATTGTCGTGGCCGGTCTCTTTGATGCGCCGGTCGAGCGCGCCCTGGATCAGCTCCCAGACGCCATAGCCCCAGGGCTTGATGATCATGCAGCCGCGCACCGGGCTCGTCTCGGCCATATCGGCCTCGGCGACGATGGCCTGATACCATTGCGCGAAATTCTCGTCTCTCGTGACCGACAGGGCGCGTTTCATCTTTGCCTTCGGGATGTGATTCTGGGGCTCTGTGCGGAGAGATAGCCCAAGCCCGCCGTCATGGCGAGCGAGGCCGAGCCGTTTGGAGCCGCGCTCGGCCGCCGGGCGTCGCGGCGCAGGCCCCAATTCGCGATTTCCGCGGGCGCTCAGCGAGCCGGGACGTTGCCTTGTCCTCGCGTTTGGGTCGAAAGTCAGTCGATAGCGCGGCGCTTGCGACGGGCGATCTCGACAAAACGCCCTATGGCCGTGCGTGGGTCCGAGGAGTTGGTATTGGCTTATCCATTGGGCATGATCGGCGTCGGAATAGCGCTCGCCTATGTCGCGGCGTTTCTGACGGCCCGCCTTCTCCTGCGTTTCCGATTTCCGATCCGCGACTCCGCCGAGCGGATCGGTCACATCGACGGGCTGAGGGGATTGCTGGCTCTATCCGTGATGATGCACCATTATGTGATCTGGATGCAGGTGACCAGGCTCGGCGGACGGTGGGAAAAGCCGACGGTTTTATTCCTGGAGAATCTGGGGGCCGGCAGCGTTGCGATATTTTTTATGGTTACAGGGTTTCTGTTCCATAGAAATACCCTGCGAGGGTTCAGCATCTCGAGAATGGCGGCGCTATGGGTCGGCCGGTTTTTTCGGTTGACTCCGCTTCTGGCATCTTCCGTTGCGGTGATTTGTCTAATCATAATTTTAACAAAAGACTATTCGATACGGCCGGAGACCGTTTTCGAGCCTGTGCTCACATGGGTCCTCGCCGGAGGTCAGCCTCCTCTTCTCGGTCACGCCGACAGCAGCCACATCAATGCTTATGTATTGCGGTCGCTAAAATATGAGTGGGTATATTACCTGCTCGGGATACCGCTGATCACATTGGCTCACGACGTCGTCCGCGGCAAAATGCCGACTTGGGCGCCGCCGCTCGCGCTCGTCTTCGCCTGCCTTCCGATGAGGATCGTCTGGCCGCTCGACATATTTGCGTTCTTGCCGCTCTTTGCGATCGGAATGCTCGCGAATGAACTCTCGAGCTTCGACCGAGCGCGCGCATTATTCGCCTCGCCGGGCGGAACGGTCGTCGCCATAGCCTGCCTCATTGTCGCACTGGCTTTCGCTCCCGAAGCTCATGGAGCGCCCTGGGCGTTTCTGCTCGGGATTTTTTTCGCTTCCGTCGCCTGCGGAAACACTGTGTTCGGCCTTTTGAGCAGACGCGAATTTTTGGCGCTCGGAGAGTGCTCTTATGGAATTTATCTATTCCATGGAATCGTTCTGTTCATCCTGTTCGACTTCGGGGCGCCGTTGCTCTCGACGGTCGAAACCGCGAGCCTGCCGCTTCTTCTGCCATTCGTCGCCATTGTCGTCGTCGCGCTGACCGCGACGACCTTCCTCGCGATCGAGACGCCGGGGATCGCCTTCGGTCGAGAGGTCGTGGCTCGAATTGCGACTCCCCGCCTCGAAGCGCGGCGAAGCGACGGGGGTGAGGCCCGCCCGAACGTCGATGGCTTCGCTTCCAGGGTCTCGCCCAGTCGTTCCGCGGTCGACGACGAAGCTATTTCTTAAATTTGCAATGCGACCTTCAGTATATAGATATATTCTACAATTTACGGCCGATATACAAAACGGAAGATGCCGTGACGCCATGTTTTTTGAACGTCTCTATCCCGAAATGGGATACGTCCAGCATATCCAGCTCGAACCCAGCCTCACGGATACGGGCTTCGAAATCCATTTTGCTATGCAGGCGCAGATGATCGCCCTGACCGGCGATCCGCCAACACTCTTCCTCGGTGGCGCCGATGGGCGCCTCGCGCGTCGCCGTCAGGTCTAATTGCAACGGCGCCATCAGAATTCCCTGCCCACCGGGCTTGAGTATCCGCCTCAGCTCGCGCAGAGCCGCCAAATCATCCTTCACATGTTCGAGAATATGAGAGCAGATTAAAAAATCTATCGAGTTATCAGGATAGATTTCTTTCATGTCGCAGAGGTCGACTTTGTCGTCTACGTTGGCCATGAACAAATCGGCGGTTCTGTAGCGCCACCCCGCAAACCCGTCATTAATTGCGCGATACAATTTTCTAGACGGCCCAAACTCGATAATAACGCCAGATTTGTTGTGCCGTGCGGCATATTCTTCGATGTATAGTGCATAAAGCCGATCACGATCGCTCGCCCCACAGATCGGGCAGCTGTAGGAATCGACATTGAGCGTCTCAAATCTATAAAGGTCCAGATCGAAACGGCATGCCTTCATCTGCGAGATAAATGCTGCATCCAACGGCCGGAACCGCCTTACCCGACACTCGCAAGCGGAGCATCTGTATGCGCCGCTCGCATGATAATTTTTTATAATGGCGCGCTTCGCGAGTCTCAATTTATCGTATAGCCAGCTATTTTTGAAAATATTTCTTGCAATTGTGACGTAATTACTAGAAGAATTCATGTTGAATTCCCTCTTGGGTCGGCATGTCTCCGGTCGGGCGAGCGCGCCAGCGGTTTAATCCACGTAAAATGTATTATTATCCGTTTTTTATTCCAATTCGGTAATTACCCGTGGGGGGCGTGAGGCGCATTGCGTCTGGGATGCGCATCGGAGTCACGGTCTGACAGATCCGCGCCCGTGAGGGGCGCGGTATCGATCATCGTCTTGCGCATGGCGGCAGAATGGTCAGCCCCTGTTCGGCGTCTGTGCTGTCGCAGATGGAACTGCCGCAGAATATCGCGCATGGAGACAATAGGCCGGCGCGCGCCGCACGCGCCGGTCGCTCGGGCGGACGCTGGCGTCCCTCTTTCGTGCGATGATTTCGCCGGGCCAGGCCTTTCGGTATATGGTCGCGAGAGCGTCCCCATTCTTGTTCTTCGAGGGCGCGGCGGGAGAGCGGGCCCCAAGTGATCGACAAGCTGGAATTCTTCATCACCGTCGCCAAGGAGCGCAGCTTCTCCCGCGCCGCGGAATTGTGCGGCGTGACGCAGCCGACGCTCTCTGCCGGGATCAAGCAGCTCGAGGACAGTCTCGGCGTCCTGCTCGTCAATCGCTCCTCGCGCTTCCACAGCCTCACCGCCGAGGGCGAGCGCGTGCTGGAATGGGCCAAGCGAATCGTCGCCGACACGCGGGCGATGCGTCTCGAGGTGCGCACGCTGAAGGAGGGGCTGGGCGGCCAGCTCAAGATCGCCGCCATTCCCACGGCGCTGACCATGGTCCCGTCGCTGACCACGCCCTTCCGTGAGAAGCACCCCAATGTGCGCTTCACCATCCTCACCAGCTCCTCGACCGAGATATTGTCGATGCTGGACAATCTCGAGATCGACGCCGGCCTCACCTATCTCGACAACGAGCCTTTGGGGCGCGTGCGGACGGTGCCGCTGTTCTCCGAGCGCTATCGTCTGCTGACCGCCGCCGACAATCCGCTCGGCAATCGCGACAAGGTGACCTGGGCGGAGGTCGGCCGCATTCCGCTCTGCCTGCTCACCCCCGACATGCAGAATCGCCGAATCGTCGAGCGGCTGATCCGTGACGCCGGCGGCGAGCCCGAGCCCGCGCTCGAATCGAATTCGGTCATCGTTCTCTTCGCCCATGTGAAGACAGGGCGTTGGGCCACCATCCTACCCGAAAAGCTGGTCGACTCGCTGCGCGTCGCCGCCCCATTGCGCTCGATCCCCATTGTCGAGCCCGAGGCCGTTCACGAGATCGGATTGGTCGTTCCGCACCGCGAGCCGACCATTCCGCAAGTGGCCGCGCTGGTGGCCGAGGCAAAGAAGCTCGCGCGGAATCCGGGAGTTGGCGATCTATAGGATTCGCCTATCATATAACCGTTCCAGATTATTGATCCCGCCGGCGTTT
Source organism: Methylosinus sp. (assembly GCF_036560965.1). Classification (NCBI taxonomy): domain Bacteria; kingdom Pseudomonadati; phylum Pseudomonadota; class Alphaproteobacteria; order Hyphomicrobiales; family Methylocystaceae; genus Methylosinus; species Methylosinus sp. The sequence continues at coordinate 22,651 of NZ_DATBQF010000021.1, forward strand.
TGCGGCAGTGTTGGGGCAATTACCTAAAATGGGCGGCCATCGCCCTTGATGGTCCGCTCTATAAGGACGGGGAAGAAATGTCTGGCGCAGTTCCGTGGAACGAGGCGCGGGCCCAGGAAATCATCGACGCCCATCTCGGGCTCGAGGGTCCCGGCCTGCCTATTCTTCATGCGATCCAAGAGGAGTTCGGCTATGTGCCCGAGGCGGCGGTGCCGCAGATCGCGCAGGCGCTGAACGTCTCCCGGGCCGAGATGCATGGCGTCGTCAGCTTCTACCATGATTTTCGCCGCGCGCCGGCCGGCCGCCATGTGCTGAAGCTGTGCCGGGCGGAGTCCTGCCAGTCCATGGGGTCGGAGAAGATCGCCAAGGATTTCCTCGAGCGCCTGAAGCTCGAATGGGGCGGGACCGCCAATGACGGCTCGCTGACCGTCGAGGCGATCTATTGCCTCGGTCTGTGCGCCCACAGCCCCGGCGCGCTCTATGACGGCGAGCCGATCGGCCGCGTCGACGCCGAAATTCTGGACGAGCTGGCGTCGGAGGCGCAAAGGTCATGACCAAGATCTATGTTCCCCGCGACATGGCCGCGCTCGCGGTGGGCGCCAAGCGCGTCCTCGCGGCGATCGAGAAAGAGGCCGCCGCCCGCGGCGAGTCGATCCAGATCATCCGCAACGGCTCGCGCGGCCTGCTGTGGCTGGAGCCTCTGGTCGAGGTCGAGACGCCGGAAGGGCGCATCGGCTACGGCAATGTGAAACCCTCCGATGTTCCGTCGCTGTTCGACGCCGGCTTCCTGACGGGCGGGGCGCATCCGCTCTCGATCGGCAAGGTCGAGGAGCATCCCTATTGGGCCAAGCAGACGCGCGTGACGTTCGAGCGCGTCGGAATCATCGATCCGGTCGACCTCGACGATTACGTCGCCCATGGCGGCGGGCAGGGGCTCGCCAAGGCCTTCGAGATCGGCCCGGCGGCGACGATCGCCGAAGTGACCAAATCCGGCCTGCGCGGCCGCGGCGGCGCCGGCTTCCCGGCCGGCATCAAATGGAAGACGGTCGCCGACGCTCCGGCCGATCGCCGCTATGTCGTCACCAACGCCGACGAGGGCGACAGCGGCACTTTCGCCGATCGCATGGTGATGGAGGGCGATCCCTTCGTCCTCATCGAGGGCATGACGATCTGCGGCTACGCCATCGGCGCGAGCAAGGGCTTCATCTATCTGCGCGCCGAATATCCGCAATGCGCCGAGGTGCTGACCGAGGCGCTCACGGCGGCGCGCAAGGCCGGCTGGCTCGGTCCCGATGTGCGCGGCTCCGGCTTCGCCTTCGACATCGAGTTGCGCATCGGCGCCGGCGCCTATGTCTGCGGCGAGGAGACCTCGCTGCTCGAGAGCCTCGAGGGCCATCGCGGCATCGTGCGCGCCAAGCCGCCGCTGCCGGCGCATGTCGGCTTCATGAGCCGGCCGACGGTCGTCAACAATGTGCTGACTCTCGCCACCGCTCCGGCCATTCTCGCCAAGGGCGGCGACTATTACGCCTCCTTCGGCGTCGGCCGCTCGCGCGGCACCATGCCGCTGCAGATCGCCGGCAATGTGAAATTCGGCGGCCTCTATGAGACGCCCTTCGGCCTGACGCTCGGCGAGATCGTCAACGACATCGGCGGCGGCACGCTGACCGGCCGGCCGGTGCGCGCCGTGCAATGCGGCGGCCCGCTCGGCGCCTATGTGCCCCCGTCGCTGTTCCACATGCCCTTCGACTATGAGGCGTTCCAGAAATACGACAGCCTCATCGGCCACGGCGGCCTGGTCGTGTTCGACGACACGGTCGACATGGCGCAGATGGCGCGCTTCGGCATGGAGTTCTGCGCGATCGAGAGCTGCGGCAAATGCACGCCCTGCCGCATCGGCTCCACACGCGGCGTCGAGACGATCGACAGAATCGTCGAAGGCGTCGATGTGGATGCGAATATCGAGCTTCTGTCCGATCTCTGCAACACGATGAAATTCGGCTCCCTCTGCGCGCTCGGAGGTTTCGCCCCCTATCCTGTCGAGAGCGCTCTTCGTCATTATCCGGAAGATTTCCGCAAAGCGACGCTTCCCGCCGCCGCCGAGTGAGGAGCACAGCCATGACACTCGTCAAAGACACCGATTACGGCACGCCCGCCTCGAAGTCCGAAAAAGACGTCACGCTGACGATCGACGGCGTATCCGTCACCGTGCCGGAAGGCACGTCGATCATGCGCGCGGCGATGGATCTCGGGACCGAGATTCCGAAGCTCTGCGCGACCGATGCACTGAAGGCCTTCGGCTCCTGCCGCCTGTGCGTCGTCGAGATCGACGGCCGCTTCGGCACGCCGGCCTCCTGCACCACGCCGGTGCTGCCGGGCATGAGCGTCCATACGCAGACGCCGCGTCTCAAGTCCATCCGCCGCGGCGTGATGGAGCTCTATATCTCGGATCATCCGCTCGACTGCCTGACCTGCGCCGCGAATGGCGATTGCGAGCTGCAGACGATGGCGGGCGCGGTCGGCCTGCGCGACGTGCGCTACGGCTATGACGGCGCCAATCACGTGTTCGCCCGCAAGGACGGCAAGGCCAATTTCGAGTGGATGCCGAAGGACGAGTCGAACCCTTACTTCACCTATGACCCGTCGAAATGCATCGTCTGCAATCGTTGCGTGCGCGCCTGCGAGGAGACTCAAGGCACTTTCGCGCTGACGATCGACGGCCGCGGCTTCGACAGCCGCGTCTCGCCCGGCATGGCCGAGGCCTTCATGGATTCGGAATGCGTGTCCTGCGGCGCCTGCGTGCAGGCCTGCCCGACCGCGACCTTGACCGAGAAATCGGTCATCGCCATCGGCCAGCCGGAGCATTCGGAAGTCACCACCTGCGCCTATTGCGGCGTCGGCTGCACCTTCAAGGCGGAGATGCGCGGCGAGGAGATCGTCCGCATGGTTCCGTGGAAGGACGGCAAGGCCAATCACGGCCACAGCTGCATCAAGGGCCGCTTCGCCTATGGCTATGCGCTGCACAAGGAGCGCATCACCTCGCCGATGATCCGCGACAAGGCGACCGATCCGTGGCGCGTCGTGTCCTGGGAGGAGGCCATCGCCTTCGCGGCCGATCGCTTCAAGGCCATTCAGGAGAAATACGGCAAGCGCTCGGTCGGCGTGATCACCTCCTCGCGTTGCTCGAATGAGGAGACCTATCTCGTCCAGAAGCTGACCCGCGCCGGCTTCGGCAACAACAACACCGACACTTGCGCGCGCGTCTGCCATTCGCCGACCGGCTATGGCCTCAATCAGGCCTTCGGCACCTCGGCCGGCACGCAGGACTTCGACTCGGTCGACGATAGCGACGTGATCCTCGTCATCGGCGCCAATCCGACCGACGCGCATCCGGTGTTCGGCTCGCGCATGAAGAAGCGCCTGCGCGAGGGCGCCAAGCTCATCGTCGTCGATCCGCGCCGCATCGATCTGGTGCGCTCGCCTCACATCGAGGCGGATTATCATCTGGCGCTGAAGCCCGGCGCCAATGTCGCGATCGTCACGGCGCTGGCGCATGTGATCGTGAAGGAGGGCCTCGTCAATGAAGCCTTCGTGCGCGAGCGTTGCGATTGGGACGAGTTCCAGGATTGGGCGGCTTTCGTCTCCGAGGAGCGCAACAGCCCCGAGGAAGTCGAGAAGCTCTCCGGCGTTCCGGCGGATGAGATTCGCGCAGCGGCGCGGCTCTACGCCACCGGCGGCCGCGCGGCCATTTATTACGGTCTCGGCGTCACCGAGCACAGCCAGGGCTCGACGACCGTCATGGCCATCGCCAATCTCGCAATGGCGACCGGCAATCTCGGCCGCCGCGGCGTGGGCGTGAATCCGTTGCGCGGGCAGAACAATGTGCAGGGCTCCTGCGACATGGGCTCCTTCCCGCATGAGCTGCCCGGCTATCGCCACATCTCCAACGAGGCGGCGCGCCATTCCTTCGAGGAGGCCTGGGGCGTCGAACTCGACAATGAGCCGGGCCTGCGCATCCCCAATATGTTCGACGCGGCGATCGCCGGCGAGTTCAAGGGCCTCTATTGCCAGGGCGAGGACATTCTCCAGTCCGATCCGGACACGAAGCATGTCAGCCGCGCGCTCGAGGCGATGGAATGCGTCATCGTGCAGGATCTCTTCCTGAACGAGACGGCGCATTACGCTCATGTGTTCCTGCCGGGCGCGAGCTTCCTCGAGAAGGACGGCACCTTCACCAACGCCGAGCGCCGCATCCAGCGCATCCGCAAGGTGATGAGCCCGAAGAACGGCTATGGCGATTGGGAGATCACCCAAATGCTCGCCAAGGCCTTCGGCCTCGACTGGAACTATTCGCATCCCAGCGAGATCATGGACGAGGTCGCGCGGCTGACGCCGACGTTCAAGAACGTCTCCTATGCGATGCTCGACGAGGTCGGCTCGGTGCAATGGCCGTGCAATGACGCGTCGCCGGAAGGCATGCCGATCATGCATATCGAGGGCTTCACGCGCGGCAAGGGCAAATTCGTCATCACCGAATATGTCCCGACCGACGAGAAGACCGGGCCGCGCTTCCCGCTGCTGCTGACGACGGGCCGCATTCTGTCGCAATACAATGTCGGCGCGCAGACGCGGCGCACCGAGAACAGCCGTTGGCACGAGGAGGATGTGCTCGAGATCCATCCGCACGACGCCGAGCTGCGCGGCGTGTGCGACGGGGATTGGGTGCGCATCGCCAGCCGCGCCGGCGAGATCACGCTGCACGCCAAGGTCACCGACCGCATGGCGCCGGGCGTCGTCTACACCACCTTCCATCACCCGCTCTCGCAGGCGAATGTGGTCACCACCGACAATTCGGATTGGGCGACCAATTGCCCCGAATATAAGGTGACGGCGGTGCAGATCTCGCCCTCCAACGGTCCGACCGAGTGGCAGGAGCAATATCGCGAGCTTTCCGAGAACGCCCGTCGCATCGCGACGGCGGCGGAGTAAGCCTAGGCCGAATCGTCGTGCGCAACTCCTTCTCCCGCATGGCGGGAGAAGGTGGCCCCGCGAAGCGGGGTCGGATGAGGGCGCTCGACGCATTGCAATTGTTTGGACGCCGCCGGCGTTCGACGTGGTGGGTCGACGTCACGGTCCCTCATCCGACCCGGCTGCGCCGGGTCACCTTCTCCCGCAAGCGGGAGAAGGAGCTCGCGCTGGAGATGGATTCTGGATGAACGAGGACCTCCCCGCCGCCAGCCTTCGCGTTCCGTGCATCGCACGGCGCGACGACGTTGCGTCGGACGGCTCCCGCATCATCCCCGAAGAGACCCCCATCGCCTTCACCTATGGCGGCTCGACGCATGCCGTGATGATGGCGACGCCAGCCGATCTCGAGGATTTTTCGCTGGGCTTCGCGCTCACCGAAGGCCTGATCGATTCGATCGCCGAGGCCGGCGAATTCGAGATCGTGTCCTCGGAGGCCGGCATAGAGCTGCGCAGCTGGCTCGCCGGTGGGCGCCAGGAGGTCTATGCCGCGCGCAAGCGCTCCATGGCGGGGCCGACCGGCTGCGGCCTCTGCGGCATCGAGAGCCTCGAGCAGGCGAGCCGTCCGCTGCCGGTTCTCGACAATGCGTTGCGCGTGTCGTCGACGGCGCTCATCGCTGCCATGGATCGCCTGCCGGGCGCGCAAACGCTCAATCGCGAGACGCGCGCCGTCCACGCCGCCGCCTTCTGGGGGCCCGAGTCGGACGTGCTGGTCGTGCGCGAGGACGTCGGCCGTCACAATGCGCTGGACAAGCTCGCCGGCGCGCTGGCGCGGCAGGGCGTTTCCGCTTCGACCGGCGTCGTGCTGATGACGAGCCGCATCTCCGTCGAGCTCGTCCAAAAGGCCGCCCGCATCGGCGCGCCGATCATCGCCGCCGTCTCCGCGCCGACGGCTCTGGCGGTGCGCACGGCGGAAAAATGTGGCATGACATTGGTCGCGGTCGTGCGCGGCCGCGACTTTGAAATCTTCACCCACCCCGAACGCATTCTGGAACAGGTCTCGACCCATGTCGCATAATTCGGCCGACCGGCTCGTCAAAATGGCCAATCAGATCGGCCAGTTCTTCGCCGCGCAAAGACATTCGGACGCGGTCGCCGGCACGGCCGAGCATCTGAAGAAGTTCTGGGACCCGCGCATGCGCGCCGGCATCATCGATCATGTCGCCCATGGCGGCGCCGGCCTCGACGACGTGCCGTTGCAGGCCGTGCAGAAGCTCGCCGCGAAATAGCCGCGGGCGTCGCGACGTCGTGACGCAAAAGCCCTTCGGCTCAGGCGCGAACGTCTTCCGTCGTTCGGGGACTGGCCAAGGCTTCGAGCTGCTGCGCTTCGATCTGCTGCGCGTTCGCGTGAAGGCGCCGGACGATCAGCCGAACGAGATAGAGTCCGAACTGCGGGTTCTGGAAATAGAGCTGCTCGAACTCCTCGTAGGAGATCGACAGGAGCCGGCAATCGGCGAGCGCGCGCGCCGTCGCCGTGCGCACGCCTTCCTCGGTGAACAGCGCCATTTCGCCGAACAGCGTTCCCGGCCGTAGACCGATTCCCATTTCCGAGAGCTCGATCTCGCCTTCGATCAGCATATAGGCGCGGTCGGCCTCTTCTCCTTTGCGAAACAGGACGGCGCCCGCCTTCACGCTGCACGGGTGCATGAAGGGCTTCAGCCATTCGACCTTCAACTCGCCGTCTGCGGCGCGCTTGACGCTCGCCACCAGCTTGCGCATCTCGCGCAGACGGATGAGGTCGAGCGGAAACAGCACGATGTGGCGGCTCAAGACGGCGATGTTGCCGCTCGTCGCGCCGACGACGACTCCGAGAAAATTCGCGATCGTGGATGCGATCCGCAGCCGGATCATCGTCTTCGAATAGGCGGACGCCACAGCCGCCGCCGATTGCATCCACGAGGCCGCGATCACCAGATACAGAATATGATCGCTCGTCACTTGTGATTCTCCAGGGAAGCGGAGCCTGTCTCGCGCATGAGGGCGGCTCGACGCCTCTTTGGAGTCACAGATAGCTCATTTCTCACGCCGAAGTCAGCAGCGACAGCGTCTCGCGCCCGGTGTCGCCGCTGCGCCGCCGGAGGGGTCAGCGTCGGAGCCTCGCCAGCGCCTCCTTCGTCGCGAAACCATCCGCCGGCTGCACGCCTTCGCTCAGCTGAAAAGCATGCACGGCGTTGCGGCTGGTGCGGCCGAGCTTACCGTCGATCGCGCCGCGATAGAATCCGCGCGCGGTGAGCAGGCTCTGCAATTCCTTGCAATCGGCGGTCGACAGGGCCGCGACTTTCTTCGGCCAAGGCGCGATGGGCGCGCGTCGTCCGGCGATTCGGTCGGCGAGCAGGCCGATCGCCAGCGCATAGGCGTCGGAGGTGTTGTATTTGCGGATCACCTCGAAATTATCGGTGATGAGAAAGGCCGGCCCTGCCGCGCCGGCCGGAAGATAGAGGCTCGCCGGCCCGCTCGCCGGCAGCGCTCCGCCCGCGGCCGGCGCCAGGCCCAGCGCTCGCCATTGCGAGAAATCGAGGTCGAAGGCGGCGTAGTCGAAATCCTTGGGCAGCACGACCTCGAGACCCCAGGGCAGGCGCGGGTCCCAGCCGGAGAATTTCAGGAAATTGGCGACGGAGGCGAGCGAATCGAGTCGGTTGGTCCAAATGTCGGGCGCCGCGTCGCCCGCGTAGCGCGTCGCATATTTCAGATAGGCCGAAGGGAGAAACTGCGGCTGGCCCATGGCGCCCGCCCAGGAGCCGCGCAGCCGCGCGCGCGTGACGTCGCCCCTCTGCAGCATGACCAGCGCGGCGACGAATTCATCCGAGAAGATCGCGCCCCTATGACCGGCGTAGGCCAGCGTCGCCAGCACGCGCAGCGTGTCCGCGCCGCCGGTCGCGGAACCGAAATTGCTTTCCACACCCAATATGGCGAGCGCGATTTCCGAGGGAACGCCGCTGCGCCGCTCGATCGTCGCCAGCGGCTCGGCGAGCGAGCCCGCGAGCGCGCGCCCCTGCGCGACGCGCGCCGGCGTCGCCGCGCCGGCGACATAGGAGGGAATGGAAATGGTGAATTCGGCTTGAGCCTGTGGGCGCCGCAGCAATCCTGGCTCCGGCGTCAGCCCGGCGACCGCAGAATCGAAAATCTCGCGCGAGACGCCGGCGTCCTGCGCCGCGGGCCATAATCGTTGCAGGAAATGGCCGAGGTCAGACCCCGCAGCGCTTTCCTGCGCGGCGGCGAAAGGACCGAAAAAAGCCGTCAGGACAAAGAGTAGGAAAACGGCCGGCAATGTTTTGGACGTATCGCGGCGACTGGCGCGAGCGTTGCCGAAACCTTGTCTCATTTTTGCCCGCGAGCTTGGGCATTCTTTGGAATCTTTACACTTTTGGCCATTTTGTTTGACACTTCGCTGCGCTGCGTTTTCAATTGACATGTCTCGACTTCCACAAGGAGCCGCGAACAGGACAGGACCCAAGGCGGAACGGAAATGACGCATCAACCCATGATTACGAGTTTTCGTTCGCCGATCCAGCTCGGAAAGAAGGCGATCCCCATCAAGGACGAGCAAGAGCTTAAGGCCAAGCTGCGCGCCGCCGGCCTTCGCCCCACCTCGCAGCGCATATCGCTCAGCAAGCTGCTCTATGGCAATGGCGACCGCCATGTGAGCGCCGAGGCGCTTCACGCCGAAGCGCGCGAGGCCGGGCTGCAGATGTCGCTCTCCACGGTCTATAACACGCTCAACCAATTCGCCGACGCCGGCCTGTTGCGAGAGATCGCCGTGCAGGGCCCGCGCACCTATTTCCACACGCGCACCGCGCCGCATCACCATTTCATGGACGAGGTGAGCAAGCGCATGTTCGACGTGGTGGACGGCTCCGTCGAATTCGCCAAGCTCCCCGCGCCGCCCGAGGGCATGGAGATCGTCGGCTGCGACGTGATCATCCGCCTGCGCTCCAAGCGCAAGGCGTAAGCTGTTCTCGGGGGCGCTCCTTTCGGCGTGATCGTTTCAGAAAGGCCGCCGGCCGGGCGCGGCTTTTCACGCCTCCTTCCGCGCTGCGGCTTTTGGCGCGCGCTGTTTCGTACGGGCGGCGCCTTCCGCCCTCGTCTCGATCTTCTGCCGCGATAGGCTCTGGCTGTCCGCGTCCAGCGCGCGGGTCGCGAGCGCGACGACGCGCGGAATCGGCTTCTCGCCTTGCTCGTAGTAGGAGACCGTCCGCCGGCCGATCCCGAGGGCTCGAGCCGCCGTGTCCAGCGTGTAAGCCCGCCGTTCGCGCCAGCTCTTGAACTCGCCGGCCGACATTGTGGCGCCGGCCTGTTCCTGCGCGAGCCGCCAAAGGGTGCTCGCGCTCATATCGATCTCGTCGGACCAGACGATATCGGTCCCGAGGTCGCCGAGCCGAACCGCTCGGAACAATTCTGGAGCTTGGCGGAGCGGCTGGTAGAGCTTGTACGCGCCGATGTGGCCGGACACATCGACGCTGCTCGACACGCCGTTGCTCCATTCGAGCCGCAGCGTCCACGGTTTGCGGCTATCGGCCTTCACGACCACGATGCGCGGCAAAACCTTTCTCGGCATGTTCAACCCCGTTCGTTGAGCCGCGCCCATTCGGCTGCGAGCTCGTCTCCGTTCCGCCGCGCCCACTCCAACGGCCGATCTGTGCGGGTTTCGCTCGGCCTGCGATGACCTCGAGGCCGTCGAGCGTGACCAAGACCTCGAACGTCGGCGAGACAATGTGAAAATGCGGCGGGCTGTGATCGTCGGCGGACATGCGGATGGAGACCGAACCGAATTGTTTCAACGTCGGCACGGCGCGGCCTCGAAATTCAATGCAATAGTTGCACTAGAAAATGCGGATATCAAGGCGACAGAGCCAAGCTCGCCGCAGAAAAGGTAAAACTGCGCTGTCTCACGCGCGCTTCGAGGCGGCCCGGCTTCGGCGCGTTCTTTCGGCCACCTCGCATGATCTCCCTGCGACGGCGCAAGCCGACTCCGCGTCGGCCGCGCGGCGTCTTTCGACGCGGCGCGATGAAACGCCGAGCTTGCCTCGCGAAGCCGGGGAGGGGGCCTCTCCGCTCAGCCGAGCAGCTTGGCGATCTCCGCTTTCAGCCCCTCGGCGATATCCGGCCGCGCCAGGCCGAAGGCCAGATTGGCCGCCAGAAAGCCCAGCTTCGATCCGGTGTCATAGGTCTTGCCGTCGAAGCGCACGCCATGGAAGGCCTGCGAGGCGCCGAGCGTCACCATGCCGTCGGTGAGCTGAATCTCGCCTCCCGCGCCCTTCTCGCCCTTGGCCAGAATGTCGAAAATCTCCGGCTGCAGAATATAACGCCCCGAGATCATCAGATTGCTCGGCGCGGTTCCGCGCGGCGGCTTCTCCACCATGCCGGTGATCTCGAAGCTCGCGCCGAAATCCTTGCCGACCGAGACGACGCCATATTGATGCGTCTCCTCTGGCGGCACTTCCTCCACGGCGATGACATTGCCGCCATGCGTCTCATAGGCCGCGACGGCCTGGGCGAGGCAGCGGCTCTTCTGCGGCCCATTGCCGAGCGTCACCATATCCGGCAGCAGCACGGCGAAGGGCTCGTCGCCGACGATCTCGCGGGCGCACCAGACGGCGTGGCCGAGGCCGAGCGGCGCCTGCTGGCGGGTGAAGCTGGCGGCGCCGGCGGGCGGCAGATCGGCGATCAGCGCGTCATATTCCTTGATCTTGCCGCGCTTCTTCAGCGTGTCCTCGAGCTCATAGGCGATGTCGAAATGATCCTCGATGACGCCCTTGTTGCGCCCGGTCACGAAAATGAAATGCTCGATGCCGGCTTCGCGCGCCTCGTCCACCACATGCTGGAGCACGGGGCGATCGACGATGGTGAGCATCTCCTTGGGCACGGCTTTGGTCGCCGGAAGGAAGCGCGTGCCGAGGCCGGCAACGGGAAATATAGCCTTGCGAATGCGTTTGCTCATGATTAGTCCATTTCGAGCGAGTGTGGCCCGGGCGCGAGACGGCGTCGCCCGGGCAGCTTTTCGGAAAGGTCGAAGCCGATTTTCCGAGAACATCCCGCAACGGCGAAAGACCGCCTAGCCCATGCCGGACCAGGATTCGTCCTTAACCATTGCCCGTTAATTTCCCGTGAGGACGTCTTCAGCAGGAAGAACGCGGAATGACCATTCTCGTGACCGGCGGCGCCGGCTATATCGGAAGCCATATGACGCTCGCGCTGCTCGACGCCGGCGAGAGCGTCGTCGTGCTCGACGATCTCTCCACAGGGTTTCGCTGGGCGGTTCCCGAGCAGGTTCCGCTCATCATCGGCGATTTCGGCGACGAGGCGCTGCTGCGCGATATTTTCGCGCGGCATGATGTCCAGTCGATCATTCATTTCGCCGCCAAGATCGTGGTTCCCGAGTCCGTCGCCGATCCGCTCGGCTATTATTCGAACAATACGGCGAAAGCGCGGGCTCTGCTGGCCAGCGCCGTGGCCGCGGGCGTGAAGCGTTTCATCTTCTCGTCGACCGCGGCCGTCTATGGCGACCCCGAGCACAATCCGGTGACCGAGGACGAGAGCCTGAAGCCGGTCTCGCCCTATGGCCGCTCCAAGCTTATGGTCGAGTGGATGCTCGAGGACGTCTCGCGCGCGCATGACCTCGCCTATGTAGCGCTGCGCTACTTCAATGTCGCCGGCGCCGACCCCGAAGGCCGCTCCGGCCAGTCGACGCCCAAGGCCACGCATCTCATCAAGGTCGCCGTGCAGGCGGCGCTGGGGCTGCGTCCCGGCATGCAAGTGTTCGGGACCGATTACCCGACGCCCGACGGCACCTGTCTGCGCGACTATATCCATGTCACCGATCTCGCCCGCGCCCATCTCGACGCATTGCGCCATCTGCGCGGGGGCGGCGAGAGCCTCGTCTGCAATTGCGGCTATGCGCATGGCTTTTCGGTGCTCGAGGTGATCGAGACGGTCAAGCGCGTCTCCGGCGTCGATTTCCCGGTCGAATTCGCCGGTCGTCGGCCGGGCGATCCGGCGGCGATCGTCGCCGCCAATGACCGTATCCGCGCCAGGCTCGGCTGGACGCCGCGTCACGACGATCTGGAGACGATCGTGCGGCAGGCGCTGGATTGGGAGCGTAAGCTCGCCGCGCGTGACGAAAGTGGAGCGTAGCGCATATATTACAGAAATATTTCGATACGCTTCGGATATGGGGCGCAATTGCTCGAATTTACAAGTATTTCCGCTCGATATAGCCTCGGGGCGAAGGCTGTCGGTAAGCTTTGCGTAAGCCCCCAAGCGGACAGTCGCGCGCGTCCGCTCGTCCTTCGGGGAAACGCAGAATGTCCATATCGAGTCTCGCCTCCAGCGCGGTTCAGACCGCGGCTCATCACCATACCCGGCATACGAAAGACGTCGACGACACGACAGCGGCGACAGCCGCGAGCGCGGCGTCGTCGACCAACTCGACCTCGACGACGCAGACCAGCGCCGTCGATTCGACCTCGGCGATCGATTTCCGCAGCGCCGGCTCCGGCCAACTCGCGGCGCTGCTGTTTGCGAGCGATTCGCAATCGACCAGCGCCACCGATCAGACCGACGGCTCGTCTTCGGATTCCAGTTTCGCCTCGACGGTCGCGAGCCTGCTGAAGGCGGTCGATTCCGGCGACACGGCGACGGCCAAGACCGCCGCCTCGAGCCTGCAGAGCCTGCTGCAGCAGTCCTCGACGACGTCGGACTCGTCGAGCGCGTCCTCCGCGTCGTCCTCGGACGGCAAGTCGGGCTTCCTCTCCGATCTGCAGACGTTGATCTCGGCGGTGCAGTCCGGCGACACCACCACCGCGCAATCGACCGCGACCAAGATCGAGAGCCATTTGAAGGCGCCCCCGCCGCCTCCGCCGCCGTCTTCCTCGAGCAGTTCGGATTCGACATCCTCGTCCTTCGTCTCCGATCTCGCGACGCTGCTCAACGCCGTGCAGTCGGGCGATGCGACGACGCAGAAGAGCTCCGCGACCAGTCTCGAGAGCGATCTCAATTCGCTCTTGTCGTCGACCAACGCCTCGACCTCGACCGATACGTCGTCCTCGACCGACTCTTCGTCTTCGACGATCGTCGACGATTTGAAGACGCTGATCACCGCCGCCAAGAGCGGCGACACGAGCGCCGCGCAATCGAGCGTCGAAGCCTTGTTGAAGGACCTCGTCGCCCAGCAGCAGGGCGGTCAGACGACATCGACGTCGCAGAGCGCGTGAGATCGACGGGGCGGCGTCACCAGACGATCTTGACGCCGCCTTTGCCCGCATAGGATTGCGTGTGTCCGCCATATTCGCCTTCGAAAGAGGCGAATATGGCGACAGAGGCGCTCATGTCGAGGCGCAGGCCGGCTTTGGCCTGCACGAAATTGGAGTCGGGACGCGCGCCCGCTATGGTGAATGCGGCCGACGAGGCCGAGCCGAAAGTCGCCGTCAGATCGCGCGCCGGCTCGAATTCATGCACATAGGCGATCGACAGATCGGGCGTCAGCCGGCCGCCGCCTTCGAGCGCGATGCTGCGACGAAGCCTTGCGCCGAAATAGACGGGCAGAGAGTCGGTTTCGCGCGCCGCGAAAGTCAGCCCGCCGAGGCCGGGGACGCCCGGGACGAGGGCCGTCGTCTCGCTGAAGCCGTCCGTCCAAACATGCGCCGTCTCGACCGCCGCGAAAGGCGTGACGCGGAGATCGAGAAGCTCGACGTCTCGGCCGACCTCGACGCGCGCGCGCAGCACGCGGCTCTCGAAATTTCCGTTCGCCGTCTCTCCCGTTCCGACGCCGAAGATCGTGCGCCGCGAATAATTGTCGAAATCCGAGAAGCTCAGCGAGGCGGAAATATAGTTGGGATCGAAGGTGTAGACCCCATAGCCGCCGATGTGCCAGCCATGCGTGTCGACATGCGTCGAGCGCAGATTGGTTGTCGCTCCGCCGGCGCTGTAGCCGCCCGCGAGGCCGAGCAGGAGATTGGGCAGCAACGCCGCATCGAGGCCGATGGCGCCGCCGCCGAGGCTCGCCTGCTGCGTCGCCGAGCCCAGCGTCGCATCGCCGCCGATGCGCGCGCTCTGCCCGAAACCCGAGAGCCAGATGCGCCAGAGATGCGCGGGCTCCTGCGTCGGGCGCGGGTCGATCGGGCCCTTCTTCGTCGCGAGCGAGGCGTAGGAGAGCGCCGGCGACGAAAGCACTGTGATCCCATTGGGGTCGCGCGTCTCACCCGTGCGCCAGAATTGTCCGGCGTCGGAGAGCGTCGAGCCGAACAGGCGGTTCGATTCGAGGCCGACATTCAACGCGCCGGCGACGCCTTCGCCGGAGAGGCCGTCGAAAGCCGCGCGCGCGCCGGCCGCCGATTTGCCGACGACGGCGAGGAACAGCGGGCTCGCCGTCGGCGTCGTGTCGAGCGCCGCGGCGACGGCGCGCTGATTGCGATTGGCCGCGACGCTCTGGAAGAACACGCCATTGCGCGAGAGCGTCAGAAAAGCGTTGTTGGCGTTGTAGGAGAGCGAAGGCGTCAGAAACGCGAGATCGGCGGAGACCGATGCGAAGGAGCCGCTGACGCCGCCCGTCGCCTGCACGATCGAATAAGTGGTGGCCGGAGCGTAATTGCCGGAGGCGGCGGTGACCTGCACAGAGCCGCCGAGCGTCGCCGTTCCGCCGACGATGATCTTATCCGCCGCGCCGGCGGCGTCGGCGTTCACCTGATAGACCGAGCCCGAGCGGAAAGTGGCGTTGCCGGTGATGGAGAGCGTCGAGATCGCGCCGGCGCCCGAGCCGGGCGAGACGACGCCGGAAAGATCGAGCGCGCCGAGCGTTCCCGAGCCGGACAGACGCCCGCCCGCGGCGATGGCGACGAGATTGCCGATCGCGCCCGAAGCGACGAGCTCGGCGCCGCTCGCGACGGTGACGCCGCTCGAATAGCTCTGCGTTCCGGTGAGCGTCCACACGCCATCGTCGACGCTCAGCGTCTCGAAATTGATCGCGCCCGCGAAGCTTCCCGTTCCAGAGAGCGAGACGCGGTCGTTTCCGGCGCCGCCGTCCACCGTGCCGTTGATGACCGAGCCGGTGCGAATGTTCAGCGTGTCGTCGCCGGAGCCGAAGACGATCGCCTGTCCGCCGCCGCCGGTGATGGTTCCGGAATTGGTGATCGTGTTGCTCAGCGTGCTGTTGACGTAAATGCCGTAGCGCGTCGTTCCCTGGATCGCGCCGGCGTTGGTGATCGTCACCGCGCCGAAGGCCGGCCCTTCCGAGCTATTGTCGACGAGAATGCCGTCCGCTTGGCCGATGATCGTCGCGCCGGCCTTATTGTCGATGACGCCGCCGCCGATGGCGACGCCCTGGCTGGTGTTGGTCTTGCCGTCGGAGCCGACGCCCTTGGCGCCTGTGCCGCGGATCGTGCCGTAATTGGTGATGTTGCCGATGTAATCGATATCGACGCCATCGCCGTCGCCATTGGCGACGCCGGCGATATTGTCGATATCGCCCGAGATGAGGCCGTAATTGATCACCGTCCCGCCGACATCGGAGCCGACGCCCGAGCCATTGCGGCCGATGATCTGCCCGCCGGCGTAATTGATGACGGTGATCGAGGAGGTCGTCGCATTGGCCGTCGGATCGTAGCTGATGTTGATTCCGTGGCGCCCGCCCGAGATCAGGCCGCCGGCGTAATTATTGACCGTTCCGCCCGTGCTCGTCTGGAAGTCGATGCCGTCGGCGCCGCTGTTGGTCTGGAAATTATTGGAGATGATCTGGCCGTAATTATTCACCGTGGCTTTGTTGCCGGGGCGTATGCCGTCGGCGTCGGCGGTCTGCAGCACGCCGGTCGCGAAATTGTTTATGGTGATCGACGCCGTTCCGGCGACGATATTGCCGAAGTCGATCGCCTGGCCATTGTTCGAGCCCGTGCCCGTCGCCTGGATCAGCCCGCTATTGTTGACGACGATCGTCCCCGAGGCGACGGCCGTTCCGACCTGCAACGCGTCATTCTGCGATTGGATCGTCGCGCCCGCCTCATTGGTGAGCGTGAAGCTCATCGTGGTTCCGCTGTTGAAGCGGATCGCGCGCGCGCCTGTTCCGGTCGATTCGATCGTGCCGAAATTGTCGATGAGGACGCCGGTCGAGGCCGATGTCTGGTTCAGCGTCGGATTTGCGGTGGAGGTGAGCCTGCCGCCCGCGCCCACCGTGACCTTGTCGGTCCCGCCGAATGTCTTCTGGCCGGAGACCGTCGTATTGGCCGGGACATTGACGTCCGCGGCGACGACGGCGGAGGAGATCGAGAGAGAGGCCAGGAGCGCGAGTGGGCTGACGCGCGAGAGAAGAGGTGACATTGCGGTTCCGTTCCAGCTGGATCGGAACCCCTAATGGGTGAGGCGCATGACGGTTTGACGACAGCGCCGCAATGTCGCCGTCTTCTGTTCACCCCGTGTTGCGCAGTCCCGCGGCGACGCCATTGATCGACATCAATATGCCCTGGCGAATGTCGTCGCCGGTCTGGCCGCCGCGGAAGCGGCGAATGAGCTCCACCTGCAGATAGTTGAGCGGCGCGATATAGGGGAAGCGATGATGCAGCGAGCGCGCCAGCGCCGGATTGTCGGCGAGCCGCTGGCTCGATCCGGTGAGATCGGCCAGCGCGGCGTTGGCTCTGCTCCATTCCGCCTCGATCTCCCCATAGATGCGGTCGGCGAGCGCGTGGTCCTGCACGAGGCCCGCATAGTGGCGCGCGATCGAGAGATCGGTCTTGGAGAGGATCATGTCGATATTGGAGAGCAGCGTGCGGAAGAAGGGCCATTCGCGATACATGCGCCGCAGCAGCTCGAGCTTCGTTCCGTCGTCGCCCTCGAGGAAGCGTTTGATCGCGGCGCCGAAGCCGTACCAGCCGGGCAGGGCGAGGCGCGCCTGGCCCCAGGAGAAGCTCCATGGAATGGCGCGCAAATCCTCGATCTTGCGCGACGGCTTGCGCGAGGCCGGCCGCGAGCCGATGTTGAGCGTGGCGATCTCGGAGATCGGCGTCGAGGCGAAGAAATAATCGACGAAGTCGGGCGTCTCGTAGACGAGGCCGCGATAGGCGTCCATGCCCCATTGCGCGAGCTGCTCGGCGACCTCGAGGAATTCCGGCGGCGGCGCCTTGCTGTGCGAGAGCAGCGTCGCCTCCAGCGTCGCGGCGACGAGCAGCTCGAGATTGATGCGGCCGATCTGCGGATTGGCGTATTTGGCGGCGATCACCTCGCCTTGCTCGGTGAGGCGGATTTGCCCGTTCACCGTGCCCGGCGGCTGCGCCAGAATAGCGTCATAGCTCGGTCCGCCGCCGCGTCCCACAGTGCCGCCGCGGCCGTGAAAGAGGCGCATGGCGATCGACGGCAGGCCCGAGAAAAAGTCCGCGAGCGCGGTGGAGGCGCGATAGAGCTCCCAAATGCTCGCGAGAATGCCGCCGTCCTTGTTGCTGTCGGAGTAGCCCAGCATGATGTCCTGCTGCGCGCCCGAATTGGTGACGAGCTTGACGATGCCGGGCAGGGCGTAGAACTCGCGCATGATGACGGCGGCGTTGCGCAGATCGCCGATCGTCTCGAACAAAGGCACGATGATGAGATCGGCGGCGACGACGCTCAAATCACGCGGGTCGAGCGTGCCGCGCATCATGCCGCATTCCTTTTGCAGCAGCAGCACCTCGAGCAGATCGCTCACCGTCTCCGTATGGCTGACGATGTAATGGCGGATCGACTCGTGGCCATAGGTCTTGCGCATCTCCGCCGCGCGCTCGAAGATCGCCAGCTCGCTCGCCACATCCTCCGAATAGGAGGCGTCGACGAGCCGCACCGGCCGCGGGTCGCCGAGCAGGCGCATCAGCAGCGCGCGCTTCTCCTCCTCGGTGAGGGCGGCGTAGTCCGGCGCGACGCGGGCCTCGCGCAGCAGCGCGGCGATGGTCTCCTCATGGCGGTCAGAGCTCTGGCGTAAATCGACGGTGGCGAGATGGAAGCCGAAGACTTCCGCCGCCCGGATCAGCGGCTCGAGGCGCTGCGTCGCAATCACCTCGCTATGATGGCAGCGCAGCGAATCGTCGACGATCTCGAGATCGGCGAGGAAGGCGCGCGCGTCGGGGTAGGGCGCGCCGGGCGCCCTCGCATGGCGCTGCGCCTGCTGGCCGGTCAGCATTTCCAGCGTCGCCGCGAGGCGGGCGTAGACGCCGATCAGCGCGCGCCGATAAGGCTCGTCGTCGCGATGCGGATTGTCGTCGCCCGAGCGCGCGGCGAGCGCCTCCAGCGCCTGGCTGCAACCGGCGTAGCGGCGTGAGATCGACAGCTCGGCGCCGAGCTCATGGACCTCGGAGAGATAGAAGCGCAGCGCCGTCTCGCCCTGCATGCGCAGCGCATTGGCGAGCGAATCGGCGCGCACATTGGGATTGCCGTCGCGGTCGCCGCCGACCCATGTGCCCATGCGCAGGAAGGGCGGAATGCGCAGGCCGCCCAGGCGCTCCTCGATGTCGGCGTAGAGCAGCGGAATCTGGCGCAGGAACGTGCTGCGATAATAGCTCAGCGTATTGGCGATCTCGTCGCGCACGGTGAGCCGCGCCTGCCGCAGCAGCTCGGTCTGCCAGAGCTGCGAGACGCGGGCGCGCAATTGCAGCTCGTTGCGGGCGAGCTCCGCCTTGCTGCGCGCATGCGGGCGCGCCTCGAGCAGAGCGGAGATGGCGTGCTCGGCGTCGAGCAGGCTTTTCCGCCGCACTTCCGTCGGATGGGCGGTGAGCACCGGCGACACCCAGCCGTTGGAGAGCACCTGCGCCACCTTGCCGGGGCCGATCGAAGCCTTGCGCAAATGCGCGAATGTGTTGGCGAGGCTCGGCGCGCCAGACGCCTCGTCGCCCTGCAGCGGATGCAGATCCTCGGCGATATTGGCGAGATGCGAGAAATAGCTGAAGGCGCGGATGACGGTGACGGCCTCGCTGGCCGAGAGCGAGCGCAGCAGCGCCTCGAGCTTGTCGTCGGCCTCCATGTCGCCGTTGCGGCTGACGGCGACGGAGAGGCGGCGGATCGTCTCGATGCGCTCGAAGGCGGCGACGCCCTCCTGCTCGCGCACCGTGTCGCCGAGCAGGCGCCCGAGCAAACGGATGTCGGCGAGCAGCGACTGATCGTCGAGCATGGCGGAGGAGCTGAAATTGGCGGCGTCTGTTTCGACTTGCATTCGGGCGTCGATCCTCGAGCGGGGGGCGCCGTCGGGCGCGGCAGGTGGGGGCAGCTATAGCAGATTTTGGCGAAATTACGATGCGGGCGGCGTTCCGGGAAATGGCGCTCGGAGGACTGAGGGTCTCGTGCGGTTTCGACTTGCTCCTCGGCGGTCGATCCGCCTATATATCGGACAGGTCGAAGCTACGGCCACGGCATAGATGAGCGAGCCGGCTCATTCCGACAAGCCGCATAAGCGTCGGCGCAAGCCTCGGGAGTGAGCCGGCTCCATCTTCAGGATCATTTCTTTGTTTCAGCCGTTATACGCAATTTTGCTGGACGGCGGCTTCCTCACCAAAAAGCTCTACGCCAAGCTGGAACGCCATCCCACGGCGGACGATATCGTCGTAGAATGCGAACGGTTGCAAGCTTTGCCGGCAGTGCAGAATTATGAATTGCTTCGTATCTACTATTACGACGCTCCGCCTTCGGCGGACTCGGTGACGAAACCAGTGTCTCGAGCTCGTATGAATCTCGCGACGACCGAACGCTTTCGATTGAGTCAGTCGCTCTACGATCAACTGGTTCTGCGGCCGCACTTCGCGCTGCGTATGGGCGAAACGCGGCTGTCGCCCGACAAATGGCGGATCAAGCCGCGGGTGGCGCGATCGCTCGTTTCCGAACAACGTGCGCTCGGCGATGACGATTTCGAATTGGATCTCTCGCAGAAGGGCGTCGACATGCGTATCGGTCTCGATATGGCTCGTCTCGCGCTGCGCGAGACGGTGCGCGCCGTCGTCGTCGTCACTGGGGATTCGGATTTTGTTCCGGCGTTCAAATTTGCCCGTCGCGAGGGCGTCAAAGTCATTTTGGATCCGCTCGGACATAATGTCCGAACCGAATTGAGGGCGCATTCGGACGTCGTCGTGACGAGCTGAGCCGAATTGCGCGCCACGTCGGCTGCCAGGACCAATCCTCCTCGATTCGCCCCCTCCCTTGTCCCGCCCGCCGGTCCGACTTATAGACCTCGCTGCGGCCGTAACCTCACCGAGTTCGTCCAGATGGAAGACGCGTCCTCGATTCTGATCCCCGCCGCCGTCGGCGCGCTGCTCGGCGCGGCTTTCGCCTTTTTCGCGCGCTGGTCGGAGCGTTATCCGCAGGCCGGCTCCCGCCGCGCGCTGGCCTATGGGCTCATCGCCACGGCCGCGCTCTATGTCGGCCTCTCCTTCGCCTCGGACAATCCCAAGGCCTGGTTCGGCATCGAGATGACCGGCTTCGCCATTTTCGGCTCTTTCGCTCTGCTCGGTCTGGTCGGCTCGCCCTGGTGGCTCGCGATCGGCTTCGCTCTGCATCCGCTGTGGCATTTGCAGTTTCATTATCTCGGCACGGGCGCCGAGTTCGCGCCGACGTGGTTCACGCTCGGGCTCACGGGTTTCGATCTGGCGGTCGCCGCTTATGTCGTCTATGCCGTGCTGCGCGACGCCGATCCGGCGCTCCAGCGCAAGGCGCGTCGACCGGCGATCCTCGACCAGGACGACGAGCCGCAGCGCCCGCTCACGCGCAACGAACGCCGCGCCGCTAAGAAACCGCGCTGAACCCACGCCGCAGAGAGGCTGCTCGATGAACGCTCCCGCCGATTTCACCCTCCGTCACGACTGGACGTTGGAGGAGATCGTCGCCATCCACGATTCGCCTCTGCTCGAGCTCGTCGCGCGGGCGAGCGCGCTGCATGGCCGCTTCTTCGATCCCAATGACGTGCAGAAAGCGGCGCTGCTCAGCATAAAGACCGGCGGCTGTCCCGAGAATTGCTCCTATTGTTCGCAATCGGCCCATCACCGCGAGGTCAAGCTCGACCGCGTCGAGCTGATGCAGGTGGGCGATGTGCTGGACGCCGCCAAGCAGGCGCGGGAGGCGGGCGCCGACCGTTTCTGCATGGGCGCGGCCTGGCGTCAGGCCCCCAGGGGCGAGCGCTTCGACTCCGTGCTGGAGATGGTGCGCGGCGTGCGCGCGCTCGGCATGGAGGCCTGCGTCACGCTCGGCATGCTCGACGACGGACAGGCGCAGTCGCTCGTGGAGGCGGGGCTCACCGCCTATAATCACAATCTCGACACCGGGCCGGAATTCTACGGCGAGATCGTCACCACGCGCAGCTACGAGGACCGCCTCGCGACGCTCGCCGCCGTGCGCCGCGCCGGCATAGAAATGTGCTGCGGCGGCATTATCGGCATGGGCGAGAGCGTGCGCGATCGCGCCCATATGCTGCAGGTGCTGGCCTCCTTCGATCCGCATCCCGAGAGCGTGCCGATCAATGCGCTGGCCGCCATAGAGGGCACGCCGCTCGCCGGCCGCCCGCCGGTGGATTCGCTGGATCTGGTGCGCATGATCGCGACGACGCGCATTCTCATGCCGAAATCGCGCGTGCGCCTGTCGGCCGGGCGCTCTGGCCTCTCGCGCGAGGCGCAGATCCTGTGTCTCGTGGCCGGCGCCAACTCCATCTTCTATGGCGAGAAGCTGCTGACCGCCGGCAATCCCGGCCTCGACGCCGACGCCGCATTGTTCTCGGCGCTTTCCGCGCAAGGGGAGAGCGCCTGCGCGGCGAAGCAGTAGGGGCCGAAGGCGCGTTCCAGGCGGCGGCATGACGGTTTCCTCGTCCTTCGAGACGCCGCTTTGCGGCTCCTCGGGATGAGGCGAGCTTCAGCCGACGTCCCGGATCCCATTTCCGCATAGGGCGGGGGAGCGAGCGGGGAGAGACTGATGCACGGGCAGGACCGTTTTCTCCTCGCCGGCGTGATGGGCTGGCCGATCTCGCATTCGCGCTCGCCGAAAATCCACAATTACTGGCTCGCGCGCTACGGGCTCGCCGGCTCCTATATTCCGCTCGCCATCGAGCCGGGCCGGCTCGAGGCTGCGCTGCGCTCTCTGCCGGCGCTGAATTTCTCCGGCTGCAATCTCACCATTCCACACAAGGAGGCGGCGCTCGCCGTCGTCGACACGCTGGATGCGAGCGCGAAGCGCATCGGCGCGGTCAATTGCGTGGTGGTGGAGGAGGACGGAACGCTCTCCGGCCGCAATTACGACGGCTTCGGCTTCACCGCCTCGCTCCATGCGGCCGCGCCCATGTGGCGGGCGGACGCCGGGCCGGCGGTCGTCATCGGCGCGGGCGGCGCGGCGCGGGCGGTCATTGCCGGGCTCATCGACGCGGGCGCCTCCGAGGTGCGGCTGTTCAATCGGACGCGCGAGCGGGCGCAGAAAATCGCCGCCGATTTCGGGGCGCCTGTCGCCGCCTTCGGCTGGGGCGAACGGGCCGAGGGCCTCGCCGGCGCCGGGCTCGTCGTCAATACGACGAATCAGGGCATGGTCGGCGAGCCGCCTCTCGATCTGCCGCTCGACCGCCTGCCGGAGGACGCGCTCGTCTCCGACATCGTCTATGCGCCGCTGGAGACGCCGCTGCTGGCCGCGGCCCGCGCCCGCGGCAATATCGCGGTAGACGGGCTCGGCATGCTGATCCATCAGGCGCGGCCGGCTTTCCGCGACTGGTTCGGCGTCATGCCCGAGGCGACGCCGGAGCTGCGCGCGCTGATCGAAGCGACGCTCTAGCGAGCGCTCCGCCCGACCGGAGTCGGTCGAGCATGGAGCAATCGCGCAGCGTCACGCCACAAAGGCGGAGACGGCGAAGCGAAAGGGCGACCAGCGGCTCGAAAGCTCGACGAACTCGTTGGCGTGCTTCATGAAAGTCGAGTAGCGCTCGCTGGCGAAACGCGACTGCGCTTCGATGGCGTCCCCCATCGATCGCGCCTGTCCGAGCGCCAGCGCCAGATCGAAGACCGCGGTCGCGTTCTCATTCACGACATCGATCGTCGTCAACGACCAGAGGCTCGGATCGAGCGGGAGCGCCATCGGCTTTCCCGCCGTCGTCTCGATCGTCGCGGCGATGATGGTCACCGGCGCGAGCGGCGCTTCGACCACAGGCTCGGGGACCGGCTCCGCCATAGTCGTGAGGACGGGCTCGGTCTCGAGGACGGGCTCGGTCTCGATGATGGGCTCGGCGGCGACGGCCTCGATCTGCGTCGCGACGACCGGCTCGGTCAGCGCCACGTCGACGGGCGCCAGCGCGGCGATGATTTCAATCTCGGCGGGCGGCGCGGGCTGCGGCGGCAGGGCCTCCGGCTCGTCGTCGTCCAGCGCATCCTTGAGCGTGATCGGCGGCTCCTTCGGCGTCGGCGCCGGCGGGCGCTTGGAAGGACCTCTCGTATGCGTGGCCATCGCTTCGGGCTCCTGTGCTCTGGTTCCGGCGCGCCACCCGAATCGCCTCGGCGGGAGGCTGGGGAAACGTCGCCAAACTCACGCCGTGACGCGTCTCGTCGAGGCGCCGCGCGTCATCGGCGCGGCGCCGTCGGGACTCACCTGCCGGTCACTTGCCGGTCGCCGCCTTTTGCAGCGCGGCGCCCAAATCCTTGGCCTGGCTCTGAATCGCCTCGACCTGGCTCTTCACATATTCCGCCTGCAGCTGAAGAACCTCCTGCGGGTCCTTGGCGCGCAGGAGCTTCTGAGCGAGGTCGAAGGCGGCGTTCACATTGGCTTCGGCGTAGCCGAGCGCCTTGGCGCTCACATCCTTGGCCCCGACATGGAAGGTCGCGGTCGTGGTGTCGACGGAGCCGATCGCCTTTTGCGCGGCTCCGGCGAATCCCTCGAACGCCTTGCGCGCCTGCTCGACGCTCTTTTCGGCGAAGTCGCGGACTTCGTTCGGTATCTGGTAGATCGGATCGCTCACGAATGCTTCCTTCTGGTCGGGTCGGCCGCTGACCGCCCGTCGGCCGCAGAACGGGCGCCGGCCGATCGCCTGCGGCGCCGTTCATGCGCGGCGCGATCGGAAATCATCGCGCGTCGCGAAACAACATGAACTGCCGAGTCGAATATGGCTCAACTCATGTTGCATTGCAACATACTTGTCGCCGTACGGCGGCGCATCCGTTCATCATGAATCGTCGAAGCTTGTTAAAATCTCGTGCGCCGCATAGACCAAGCCGCGTCGAACCTTTAAGTTTCTTTTAACCGATCGTTCACCTTCGATCGGCCGTGTCGCGTGTTCCGCGCCGCTTTGTTCCGCGCCGGACTCCCGGCGCTTGTCGCGTCCGAAGAGGCGCTGTCGATATGAGCGAGCACGACAGGCTGGGGATCGAGAGCGAGGCGGTCGCCGCGCGAATCAGCGCCGATCCGGCCTTTGCCGCGCTGGAGGCGTCGGGCGCGCCCATCGTCGCGGCGGCGGGCGAGCCGCTTTCGGTCGTCCACGCCAATGAATCCGCCATCGCCGTTTTCGGCGCCGATCTCGATGCGCTCGGCGAGCGTCTGTTCCGTGGCGAGGAGCCCGGCGCGCAGCGGCTCCGCGAGCTCGCCGGCGCGCGCAGCCATGCCGCGGCGGCGCGGCTCGAGCGGCTGCGCTTTTCCTTCGGCCCCATAGCGCAGACGGCGACGGTGCTGTGCCGCACCCTGGCCGGCGCTTCGGGCGCGCCGCCACTCTTCCTCATCGCCTTGCTCGGCATGCGCTCGGCCGCGTCCGAGAGCCCGCTGGTCGTCGCCGAGTCGAGTCCCGCCGCTCCCGTTCTGGCCGCTCCCGTTCCCGAGCCGGCGCAGCCGTCCGCGCGGCGGCCGGAGCGGTTCCTCTGGCGCGCCGACGCCGAGGGACGCATTCTGGACGTCACCTCCGCGCTCGCCGATGTCGTCGGGCGGGAGAATGGCGACATCGCCGGGCGCCTGTTTCTCGAGCTGGCGAGCCGGCTGCGGCTCGCCCCCGACGAGCGTGTCGCCGAGGCTTTCGCCTCGCGCCGCTCCTGGAGCGGGGTGGAGCTCGACTGGCCGCTCGAGGGCGGCGCGGCGCGGGTCCCGGTGACGCTCGGCGCTCTGCCTGTTTTCGACGACGGTCGCGGTTTCGGCGGCTATCAGGGCTATGGCGTGCTGCATGTCGATCGGCTGCGCGGCGCGCCCGAATCGGCCGAGCCGCCGCCGTCCGAGCCCGCCCCGGCGATCGAGCCGTCGGAGCCGGTCGTTACGGCGCTGGCCGAGACGGAATCCCTGCCGGCGATCGCCGGCGGCGCCAAGATCGTGGCGCTGCGGCCGCTGCCGCGGCTAGAGGACGCCACCGCCTCCATCGAGGCGCTGTCGCCGAGCGAGCGCACTGCCTTCGACGAGATCGCGCGCGCGCTCGCCTCGGTGGCGCAAAAGCCGGCCAAGGGCTCGGTGCGCGATCTTTTCGAGACGATCGAGCAGGCGACGGGACAGGCCGCCGTGGCCTCGGCGGAGCTCGAGCCCGCGCGCATCGACGAGCCGGCGGCGACCAATGATCCCGCGCCTTCCGAGGACCCGGCGCCT
Source organism: Methylosinus sp. (assembly GCF_036560965.1). Classification (NCBI taxonomy): domain Bacteria; kingdom Pseudomonadati; phylum Pseudomonadota; class Alphaproteobacteria; order Hyphomicrobiales; family Methylocystaceae; genus Methylosinus; species Methylosinus sp. Next base: position 48,172 of record NZ_DATBQF010000021.1, read on the forward strand.
ACCGATGAGCTTGCGCCGTCCGAGGACCCCGCGCCTTTCGATCAGCATGCGCCGTCCAATGAAAATGTCGCCTTTCCCGGCGATCTCTCGCGCGCCGCCGCGCTGCTCGACCGGCTGCCGATAGGGGTGATGGTCGCGCGCGGGGCGGAGGTGCTCTACGCCAACGCCACGCTGCTCGACTATCTCGGCTATGACGACGCCGCCGCCCTGGCGGCCGAAGGCGGCGCGACGCGGCTTTTTTCCGGGCGTCGCCCGCCCACCGCGCCGGACGGAACCGCGGGCGGCGTGGTCGCGGTCATGGATTGCGACGGCGAGGCGCTCGAGGCCGATGTGCGGCTCGAGCCGATCGAATGGGACGGCGTCCCCGCGACTTTGGTCACCTTGCGCGGCGCGCGGCCGGCGGCGAAGGCGCCCGAGGCGCAGCGCGCCGGCGCGCTGCGCAAGGAGCTGGAGACGCGCCGGCAGGAGGCGGAGGAGCTGCGCGCCGCGCTCGACGCGATGAGCGACGCCGTGGCCGTCGTCGATGCGGACGGCAGGCTGCGCAGCGTCAACGCCGCGCTCGTCCGGCTGGTCGGCGGCGAGACGCACGCGCTGCTCGGCGCGGGCCTCGCCTCGCTGTTCTGCGACGCCGATCAAGGCGCGGTCGCCGATTTTCTCCGCCGTCCCGCAGGGCGCGAGGCGGGGGAGGGGCTTCAGGTCCAGGCGCGCATGCGCAAAGGCCAATTGCTCCCCGTGCAGCTGACGCTGTCGCCGCTGGGCCCGCCGCCCGAGCAGAGGCGTTGCGCTGTTCTGCACGTCATCCGCCGCCGCAGCTCGGACGACGAGCTCGAGGCGGCCCGCCGCGAGGCCGAGCGGGCGAGCGCCGCCAAGACCGATTTTCTGGCCAAGGTCAGCCATGAGATTCGCACGCCGCTCAACGCCATCATCGGCTTCGCCGAGGTGATGATGGAGGAGCGCTTCGGCCCGCTCGCCAATGAGCGCTACAAGGAATATCTCAAGGACATCCATACGTCCGGCGAGCATGTGCTGAGCCTCGTCAACGATCTGCTCGACCTTTCCAAGATCGAGGCGGGCAAGTTCGAGCTCGACGTGGAGCGCATCGACGCCAACGCCGTCATCTCCGAATGCGTGTCGATCATGCAGCCGCAGGCGAACCGCAGCCGTGTGGTGATCCGCTTGTCGCTATGGCCGCGCCTGCCGCGCATCCTTGCCGACGGCAGGTCGCTGCGGCAGATATTGCTGAACCTCCTGTCCAATGCGGTGAAGTTCAACGAGGCCGGCGGGCAGGTGATCGTGTCGAGCGCCTTGACCGACGCCGGATATGTGGTGATCCGCGTGAAGGACACGGGCATCGGCATGTCCGAGAACGAGATCGAGACGGCGCTCGAGCCTTTCCGCCAGATCGGCGCGTCGCGCGGCGGCACGGGGCTCGGCCTGCCGGTGACCAAGGCGCTGATCGAGGCCAATCGCGCCTCTTTCTCGATCAAGAGCCGCAAGAGCCAAGGCACGCTGGTCGAGGTCGCCTTTCCGCCGCCGCAGGTGCTCGCGGCGGAATAGGGCGAGCCCCTCCGGCGCCGCGCCGGAAAGGGGATGTCGATGAACGCGTCGGATGTCGTTTGCATGGAAGAGGCGTTTCGCTTAGCCAAGAAGAGCTTCGATGAGGGCGGCCTGCCGATCGGCTCCGTCCTCGCCGAAGGGACGCGCATTCTCGGCCGCGGCCATAATCGCCGCGTGCAGCTGGGCGATCCGATCCTGCATGGCGAGATGGATTGCCTGCGCGACGCCGGACGCAGGGAGTCCTATCGCGAGACGACGCTCTATACGACGCTGTCGCCCTGCATGATGTGCGCGGGAACGATCGTGCAATTCAAGATTCCGCGCGTCGTCGTCGGCGAGAACAGTAATTTCGGCGGCAATGAGCAGTTTTTGCGCGACCACGGGGTCGAGGTGATCCTGCTCGACGATGCGCGCTGTCGTGCATTGATGCGGAGCTATATCGAAGCGCATCCTTCGATCTGGCGCGAGGACATCGCCGTGGTCGAGGCGCGCGAAGGAGCCCGGAAACAGTGATAGTCGATCTCAATGCCGATCTCGGGGAAGGTTTCGGCGCCTGGCGCATGGGCGACGACGAGGCCATGCTCGACCTCGTCACCTCGGCCAATGTCGCCTGCGGCTATCATGCCGGCGATCCGGACATTATGGCGCGCTGCTTCTCGCTCGCCAAGGCGCGCGGCGTCGCCATAGGCGCGCATGTGTCCTTTCCCGATCTCGCGGGCTTCGGCCGCCGGCGCATTCCCTATTCCGCCGCCGAGGTCGAGCGCCTCGTCGCCTATCAGATCGGCGCGGCGCAGGCGTTGGCGCTCTATAGCGGCCATCGTCTTTCTTATGTGAAATGTCATGGCGCGCTCGCCAATGTCGCGGAAGTCGAGCCGGAGATCGCGCTCGCCGTGGCGCGGGCGACGCGCGCCGTCGACGCCGGGCTCACGCTGCTGGTGATCGCGCGCAGCGAGCAGGTGGCGGCGGCCGAGCATGTCGGCGCGCTCATCGCGCATGAAGTGTTCGCCGATCGCGCCTATCTCGACGACGGACGGCTGAAGCCGCGCAACCAGAAGGGCGCCGTCATAGAAGATCCCGATTGGGCCGCCGCGCGCGCGCTCGCGATGCTCGAGGAGCAGGCGATCGTCACCGAGAGCGGCAAGCGCTTGGCCACGCCGATCGACTCGATCTGCGTGCATGGCGACACGGGGCACGCCGTCGACATGACGCGGCGTCTGCGCGCGGCGCTGGAACGCGCCGGCTATCATCTGCTGCCCTTCGCGCCATCGGAGGCGTGAGCCGATGCGCTACGCCGCGCCGCGCTGTCTCGACGCCGGCGAGGCGGCGCTGGTGGTCGAGCTCGGCGACAGCGTCGATCCTTCGATCAACGCCGATGTGCTGGCGCTGGACGCCGCATTGCGCGCGTCCCCGCTCGGCGGACTGGTCGAGACGGTTCCGACCTATCGCTCGCTGATGATTCATTACGATCCGCTGACGCTCGCGCGCGCCACGCTGGTGGCTCATGTCGAGGCGCTGGAGACGAGCGTCGCGGAGAATCGATCGGCTGTCCGCTGGATCATTCCCTGCTGCTATGATCCGCCGCATGGCGAGGATATCGCTGCGGCGGCCGAAGCGCTGTCGCTTTCGCCCGAGCGCGTCGTCGCGCTTCATTCGGGCGCCGATTATCGCGCCTATATGTATGGCTTCGCGCCGGGCTGGTGCTATCTCGGCGGCCTGCCTGCGGCGCTGGCCCTTCCACGCCGCGCCGCGCCGCGCGGGCCGACGCCGCGGGGCGCCGTGCTCATCGGCGGCGGACTCTCGCTGATCGGCGCCGATCCCATGCCGACCGGCTGGCATGTCCTCGGCCGCACGCCGGAGCGGCTGTTCGCACCGGGCCGCGATCCATCCTTCTTCGTGGAGGTCGGCGACGCATTGCGCTTCGAGCCGATCGACGCGGCGACATTTCGCGCGCTCGAGGAGAGGAGCGCGCGCGGCGAGAGGATCGCGCGGCGCGAGACGGCGTCGTGAGCGCGCGGCTCGTCATAGGCGCGGCGGGGCCGGGCGTCACTCTGCAGGACGCCGGGCGCCGCGGCAGCCTGCGCTTCGGCGTCACGCCGGCGGGCCCGATGGACGCCGGCGCTTTCGCCGCCGCCAATCTCGCCGTCGGGGCGGCTGTCGGCGCGGCGGCGATCGAGGTCTCGCTCGGCGGTGTGGAGCTTTCGGCGGAAGGCGAGACGATCGGCCTCGCCATCGCCGGCGGCGAATTCGACATTCGCCTCGATGGCGCGCCGCTTCCCGCCGCTTGCGCTCTCGCGCTGGAGCCGGGCGCGCGTCTCTCGATCCGCGCGGGGCGGGGCGGAGCCTGGTGCTATGTCGCTGTCGGCGGCCGCATCGATCTGCCGTTGGCGCTCGGCTCGCTCGCCACCCATGCGCGCTCCTCGATGGGCGGGCTCGAAGGGCGCGGATTGCGCGCCGGCGATGTTCTGCCGCTCGCGGGGCTCGCATCGCCGCCGCGGGAAATGCTGGCGCTCGACGCGCCCTGGCTCGCGGCCGGCGGCGAGACGATCCGCGCGCTGCTCGGCCCGCAGGCCGATTATTTCACGCAAGACGCGATCGACGAATTTCTGTCCGCCCGCTGGCGGCTGTCGCCACGCAGCGACCGCATGGCCTATCGGCTGGAAGGCGCGCGCCTGTCCCATGCGAAGGGTCACGACATCGTCTCGGACGGAGTGGCGCTCGGCGCGATCCAGGTTCCGGGCGACGGCGCGCCGCTGGTGCTGATGGCCGATCGCCAGCCGACCGGCGGCTATCCGAAGATCGCCAATGTCATCGGCGCCGATATCGGCCGCCTCGCGCAGCGGCGGCCGGGCGAGGCGTTTTCCTTTGTCGCGGCGTCGATCGAGGAGGCCGTCGCGGCGCGGAGGGCGCTGAGCGAGGCGATGGCGGCGGGGGTGCGGTTGCAGCCGCTCGCCGGGGAGCTGTCGACGGAATTGCTGCTTTCGACCAATTTGATCGGCGGGGTCGCCGATGCGTTTCTGGCGATGGAGAAAGAGTAGGGACCGCACGCTCCCCCGCTACGCGGGAGAGGGAGGTTGCCGGCGTTGCGCAAACCATCGAAAAGGGCGGAATCTGCTCCCTCTCCCGCGAAGCGGGGGCGGGCTGGGGAGGGGGCCGACCGGCGCGGGGCGGCTATTCCTGCAGCGGCCCCCAGGACGGGTCGGAGGCGTAGGACGGCGTCGGCACCGGGAATTCCGCGCGGCCAAAAATGTCGACCATGAATATCTTCGCGCCCGATCCGCCGCCCGGATCGCGGAAGAACATCAGGAACAGCCCGTTCGGCGCCCAGGTCGGGCCCTCATTGTGGAAGCCTTCGGTGAGGATGCGCTCGCCGGAGCCGTCCGGCTTCATCACGCCTATGCCGAAAGAGCCGGAGGATTGCTTGGTGAAGGCGATGTAATCGCCTTTGGGCGACCACACCGGCGTCGAATAATGGCCCTGGCCGAAGGAGATGCGCCGGGCGCCGCCGCCATTGCCGCCCATCACATAGATCTGCTGCGAGCCGCCGCGATCGGATTCGAAGACGATCTCGCCGCCGCTCGGCGAATAGGAGGGCGAGGTGTCGATGGCGTTGGTGTCGGTTAGCCGCGTCGTCGTGCGCGAGCGCAGATCCATGGCGTAGAGATTGGTGGCGGCGCCCTGCGACAGCGACATCACGATCTTCTGCCCGTCCGGCGAGAAGCGCGGCGAGAAGGTCATGCCCGGAAAATTGCCGACCACCTCGCGCTGGCCGCTCTCTATGTTCAGCAGCAGCACCTTCGGATCGGCGGAGCCGAAGGACATATAGGTGACGTCCTGCGAGGTGGGCGAGAAGCGCGGCGTGACGACCAGCTCCTCGCCGCGGGTCAGATAGCGAATATTGGCGCCGTCCTGATCCATGATGGCGAGGCGCTTGCGGCGATGCTCCTTGGGCCCGCTCTCGTCGACGAAGACCACGCGCGTGTCGAAAAAACCCTTCTCGCCGGTGATGCGCGTGAACACCGCGTCCGAGACCAGATGAGCGACGCGGCGCATATTGGCGGAATCGGTCACATATTGCTGGCCCGCGGCCTGCTCGCCGGTCGAGACGTCGAAGAGGCGGAACTCGGTCTTGAGGCGCCCGTCCGGCCCGCGCTGCGAGCGGCCCGTCACCACATATTGCGCATTGACCGTGCGGAAGACATCGAGATTGGGCGCGGCCTCGGAGCCGGCGGACTCGGGAAAGCCGCCCGGCTCGATCGGCCGCAGGAAGACGGAGCGCTTGAAATTATTGACGACGACGCTCGTCACGATGCGCGCCGCCTCGTCGCCCGAGAAATTCGTCACCGCCACGGAGACGGGCTGAAAGCCGCCGCCGGCGCGCAGATCGAGCACGCGCGCCGCCCGCGCCGGGGCGACCAGGAGCGGGGAGAAGGCCGCGCCGGCGAGAAGCTGGGCGGCCGTGCGGCGGGTGATGTGAGACGTCATGAGAGGCGGGTCCTGGGCGTTTTCGAATTTCAGAGGCGAGCAGCGATGCGCTGCTACATATCTTCCTTCATGTCCAATTCCGTGACGCGCCAATAATCGTAAAACGGGGCGTAGGCGGCCGGAATCGGCATGGGGCTGCAGCGTCGCACGGCGCCGAGCGCCTGCTCGCCACGGCTGTGCTCGACGGGATCGGAGGAGGGGTTGAGCAGGCGCGGCGCGCTCTCGAGCGCGCCCTCCCGCGTCAAGTGGAATTCCACGCGCGGCACATAGCTGTGCGCGTTGATCGACAGCGCCGCCTGCCAGCAGCGGCGATAATGGTCCACCGTATAGGCGTCGATCTGCGCTTGCAGCGTCGGCGACATGCGCGGCGCGCTCGCCGTCGGCGCGCCGAGCGAGGCGGTCTTGGTCAGATCGGCGCCGGTCGCGGCGCGCCGCTGCGGCGCCTCATGGCTCAGGAGATTGGCGATATTGGCGGCGTCGAATTTCGATTTGGGCGCGGCCTCGTCGCCGGATTTCGGCTTGGCCGGCGGCTTGTCGGATTTCTTCTTCTCGTCGGAATCGCTGGGCGCGCCCTTTTCGGCGGCCTTTTTCTTTTCCAGGAGCTTGGCCACCTCGTCGACCTTCAACCGCGACTCGTCCTTGGATTTGGACTGCTCCTTGGATTTGGCCTGCTCTTTCGGCTTCGCCTCTTCCTTCGGCCTGGCCTCTTGCTTGGGCTTCGGCTCGTCCTTGGGCTTGGGCTCGTCCTTGGGCTTGGGCTTTTCAGGAGGCTGCGGCGTCTCTTTCGCCTCCTTCTCGGGCTTCGGCCGCACGGGCGGCTTCGGCCTCACCACCTCGGCCTCTTCGGGCTCCTCGCGCTCCGGCGGCGTCGGCGCGGGCTTCGCGCGTTCGGGCTTAGCGCGCTCGGCCTTGGGCGGCTCGGCTTTGGCGGGCTCCACTTTGGCGGGTTCGGCTTTGGCGGGTTCGGCTTTGGGTGGCGTCGGGCGGAGGGGGGGCTCCGGCGTCGGCGGCAGAGCGGCGATGCGTTTGGGCGGGGGCGGGGCCTCGGGCTTGTCCTCCGGCTCCTCGAGCCGCGGCTTCATCGGCGGCGGCGGGGCGGCGACATCCTTCTTCGCCTCGGCGAGCGGCGGCAGCGGCTTGGTCTCGTGCTGCTCGGCGATCTTGTCGACGCGCTGGAGCGGCGTGACCTCCTTGGCGGTCTTCTCGCCCTTCATCACCTGATTGATCTGCGCATCCGTGACGATATCGACCGGCACGGCCTCCTGCGCGTCATCGAATTTCTTCGTGTCCGAAAAGGCGATGAGCGTCGCCAGCAGCAGCCCGGCATGGGCGGCCGCCGAGACGATGATACCGGGTTGGGAACGCGAGGGCTTCAAGCCGCTCCCTCACTTCTTGTCCACTTCGGTCACGAGCGCGACCTTCTTGTAGCCGGCCGACGTCACCAGCGACATGATCTCGGCGACGCGGCCGTAATTCACCGTCTTGGAGGCGCGCATATAGATGCGCTCGTCGAAGCCCGCCTTGGCGGTCTCCTTCAGCCGGTCGAGCAGCTGGCCGATCTCCAGCGGCTGGTCCATGAGGAAGACTTGTCCCTTGTCGTCTATGGCGATCGACAGCGGCTTCTGATCGATATTGAGCGGACCGGCCTTGGTCTGCGGCAGATCGACGGCGACGCCTGTCGCCAGCAGGGGCGCCGCCACCATGAAGATGATGAGCAGCACCAGCATGACGTCGATGAAGGGCGTCATATTGATATCGGCCATGGCGCTGTAGCGCGGCGTGCCGCGCCGGCGGCGTCCCGAGCCCTTGCGTCCGCTGGCCATCGACGCTCCCATGTTCCGCTCCCCCGCTCTAAGCCGCGCGATCGCGGCCGGACTGGCCGGCGTGCTGATCGATCTGGCGCGACAGAATGGCGGAGAATTCGTCGGCGAAGCTCTCCAGCCGCGCCTGCGAGCGGGCGACGTCGCCTTGCAGCTTATTGTAGGCGACCAGCGCCGGAATGGCGGCGAAGAGGCCGATGGCGGTGGCCAACAGCGCCTCGGCGATGCCCGGCGCGACGACCGCCAGCGAGGTGTTCTTGGAGGCGGCGATGGAGCGGAAGGAGGTCATGATGCCCCAGACCGTGCCGAACAGGCCGACGAAGGGGCCGGCCGAAGCGACGGTGGCGAGAACCAGGAGGTTCGACTCGAGCTTCTCGATCTCGCGGGCGATGGAGACATCCAGCACTTTGTCGATGCGCGCCTGCAATCCCATGAAGGAGGCGCCGGCGTTCTGGAAGGAGCGCTTCCACTCGCGCATGGCGGCGATGAAGAGGCTGCCCATGCCCGCGGCCGGGCGCTCTTGAAGCTTGGTATAGAGATCCTCGAGCGAGGAGCCGGACCAGAACACTTCCTCGAAGCGATCCATGGCGCGGCGCGTGCGCGAGAACAGCAGAACCTTGTTGACGATGATCGCCCAGCACCAGACGGAGGCGAGGAGCAGCCCGACCATCACCACCTTCACGACGATATGCGCGCCCCAGAACATTCCCCAGATCGAGACTTCGGTTGCGGCGCCGGAGAGCGGGGCGGCGATTTCGGCTGGATTCATGAAAGTCGTCCTCGGAAGTCGCGGGGTCGGCGGCGAAGCTGGATCGATCGCGGCGGAATCGTCGGCTCCTGCCCGGGGACCGGCGGCTTATGAAAAATCAGGTCGCGCTCGCCCCCGCAACGCCGAGCCGAAGGCTGCGGAGCCAGAGCGGTATGAAGCGCGAATCCGCCGAGATTTTGTCCTGGATGCGCCGCACAAGCAGAAATATGAGCGGAAGGCTTAAGGGACCGTAAAGGTCAAGCGCCGTGAGGACAGGCGAGGGAGGCGAATTTCTCGCGAACCTCGGACGGCAGACGGCGCGGCCGGTCGCCTTCCACCGCGGCGATCTTCACGCGAGCCGAAACGAGAGCCTCCTCGCCGCGCAGGACGCGCTGATCGAGCTCGAAGGAGGCGCCCGACACGGCGCGGACGATCGTCTCCACGGTGAGCGAATCGTCCATCTGCGCGGGCTTTCGGAAATCGATCGTCATCGCGCGCACGACGAAGAACAGACCGCCGCCGCCTTGCGCCTGCAGCAGCGCGCGCTGGCCGAGGCCGAGATCGCGCAGCAGCTCGGTGCGGCCGCGCTCCATGAAGCGCAGATAGGAGGCGTGATAGACGAGGCCGGAGAAATCCGTGTCCTCGTAATAGACGCGGACGGTGAGGCTGTGGGGATGGGTCATTTCGCGCGCGCAGGATCGCAGGGACCTCTGCTATACAGCAGGCGCCGGCGTCCCGCATCCCTTTCCGTCGGCCGGGTGGACGGCCGCAGCCTCTGTTTGCGCTGCAATATGCTGATTGCGCCGCAATATGTAATTCTGATACACAATGATGCGACGGCGTGTATCGAGGCTGAGAAGGATCGATGAACAAAGAGCAATGCGTTCTCGTCTGCGGCGTCGGGGAAAGGGCCTCGGCGGTGGCGCGCCGGCTGATCGGCGAAGGCTATGCGACGGTGCTCCATCAGGAGCGGCCGCCGCGCGCTCTGCGGCGGCGCATGTGCTACGCGGACGCCTGGTACGACGGGATCGCCACTCTGGGCGGCGTCGAGGCGCGCCGCGCCGATCGGGCTTCCGAATTTCTCTGCGGCATGCAGACCCGGCAGTTTCTTCCGCTGCTGCTGCGGCCGCTCGAGGAGGTGGTGGAGCGCTGGCCTTGGGACGTCATCATCGCCGCGCCGGACCATGACGGGCGGCCGGCGCGCTCTCTCGGCAATCTGGCCGAGCTGACGATCGGCGTCGGCTCCGGCTTCGTGGCGGGGACCGATTGCGATCTCGTCATCGCGACCGAGGGGCTCGATCCGGGCGCGGTGCTGCGCGCCGGCGACGTCGCCGGCCGTCGCGGCGCCGATCGCTTCGCGCTCGACTATTGGGACGTGATCGCGACCGCCGAGGGCGATTTCGTCTCGCGCCTGACCATCGGCGACCGCGTCGAGGCCGAGGAGATTTTGGGTTTTCTCGGCGAGGAGCCGGTGCGCGCTCCGGTCGCCGGGCGAATCAGCGGGCTGGCGCGCCCGGAGCAGATGGCGCTGCCCAGCGCGCCGATCGCGGAGATCGCGACCTCCGATCGCGCGCCTGTCGCCGGCGTCGCCGAGCGCAACAAGCTCATCGCGCGCGGCGTCTCTTTCGCCGTGGAGATGGAGACGGGGGGCTGGACCCCGGTTTCGATCGGCGCGCGCTGAGCGCAAGATAGCACGCCGCATATTCGAGGGATCGGGCCGCGTCGCTGGTCGGCGGCATGCTGCTGATGATCGAGGGCGCGGGGCGATATGCGCCGGCTCTCGTGGCGCTCTCGCCTGCACGGCTTCGACAGCCGATAGCAGTCGGCGACGCGCGGAACGCCCGCGATAGCCCAGAACGACCTATTGCAGCAGAAAGTTTGGTCGGAGTGAGAGGATTCGAACCTCCGACCCCCTCGTCCCGAACGAGGTGCGCTACCAGGCTGCGCTACACTCCGATATGGCGGCCGCGAAGCGGTCGCCGCTGGTCGAGGCGGGTTATAGCTTCAGGTTCTGCGACCTGCAACAGCTGTTTGCGCATCATCGCCTCTCACTTGCGTTCGAGCCGCAGATATTCGAAATCCGCCTCGTCCTCGGCCGCGCGCAGCGGCGTCTCCCGCGCGGTGACGCGCCATTCGCCGGGATCGAGCGCGGGAAACCGGGCGTCGCCGGCGACCGTCAGCGCGACCTCGGTGAGGTGAATCACTTCCGCCCGCGGCAAAAAAGCGGAATAAATCTGCGCGCCGCCGGCGACGATGATCTCCGGCGCTTTCATCGCTTCGGCGAGCCGCGTCGCGCGGTCCAGCGCCTCCTCGAGACTGCGTGCGAGATGCGCGCCCGCTGGGCGAAACTCCGGATCGCGCGACAAAGCGACGGTTTCGCGGCCGGGCAGGGGGCGCCCGATCGAATCGAACGTTCGCCTTCCCATCAGAAGCGGCCGCCCCCAGGTCAGCTCGCGAAAGCGCGCGAGATCGCTCTTCAGCCGCCAGGGCGTGCGCGCATCGGCGCCGATCACGCCATTGCGCGCCACGGCGGCGACGAAGACCAGTTTCGGCTTCACGCGCTCCAAAGCCCCCTCGAGAGCGTTTTCCGCTCGAACCGATTCGTTCGAGCGATTTCGCTCTAAATGAAAAATTAGAACTGTTTCCGATCCTATGGCGTCGCAACAGTTCTAGCCTTCCCGCCGCGCGGCCCTTTGCCGCAAGGTGGGAGCGTTCCTATATAGACCACGCCCGAGTGATTCCTTTCTTCGGGCGAACCGCTCGAGGATAGTCATGTCGACTTGGACATCGAACTCCAAATCTCTGCCGGCGCTCGCGCTCGCCCTGCTCATCGCCCTCGCCCCGGCGCTCGCCGAGGCCAAAATGGGCGGCGGCGCGAGCTCGGGAAGCCGCGGCTCGCGGACCTTTGCGCCGCCGCCCGCGACAACGACGGCGCCGCGTCCGGCCGCGCCCGTGGAGCGCAGCATCGCGCCGCAGCCCGCGCCGCAGCCGCAGGCCGCTCCCGCTGCGCCCCGTCCGGCCGCCGCTCCGGCCGGCGGCGCCTTCGGCCGTGGTCTGCTCGGCGGCCTCGCCGGCGGCCTGCTCGGCGCCGGCCTGTTCGGCCTGCTCTCCGGAAACGGCCTGATGGGCGGGCTCGGCGGCCTCGCCTCGATTATCGGCCTGCTGTTCCAGATCGCGATCATCGTCGTGCTGGCGCGGCTCGCCTTTCAATGGTTCTCGGGCCGTCGTTTCGCGGGCGCCATGGGCGGCGCCGGGGGCGGCTCCCGTCCCGGGGCCTTCGCCTTCACCGGCGGCGGCGCGGGTCTCGGCGCCGCGGCCCCGCCGCGCCACGCCGCGAGCGAGCCCGTGACGCTGCGCCCGGAGGATTTCACCGCCTTCGAACGCGTGCTCGGCGACGCTCAGGCCGCCTATAGCCAGGAGGACATCGGCCGGCTGCACGAGCTCGCGATGCCGGAGATGGTCTCCTATTTCTCGGACGATATTCGCGCCAATGCGCGCGAGGGCGTCATCAACCGCATCTCGGAGGTGAAGCTGCTGCAAGGCGATCTCTCCGAGGCCTGGCGCGAGGGCTCCGAGGAATACGCCACTGTGGCCATGCGCTTCTCGCTGATCGATCTCTTCATCGATCGGGCGACCGGCAAGGTCGTTTCGGGCGACGCCTCGCAACCGACGCAATCGACCGAGGTGTGGACCTTCCATCGTCCCGCCGGGGAAGGGCCGCAGGCCTGGAAGCTCTCGGCGATCCAGCAGACCGCCTGATCCTCGCCGCGATTATCGCGACACGATGCGCCCCTTTCGAGGGGCGCATTCGTTTCAGCGGTTTCGAGTGGCGAAAATCTTCGCGGAAAAGCGCGGTCTGTATGGCGTCCCGGAAGGGATTCGAACCCCTGACCTACGGTTTAGGAAACCGTTGCTCTTTTTGATACCGAAGACATCGTACCCATCGGTACCACATTGGGCGTGCGGCGTCACGCGATCGCCGCGCACTGTCACGCGCAGGCGCCACCAGCGATAGTTGTATTTTTGGCGCGGCGATGTCCGACCATTTCTCTCTTCCCTAGATGCGCGATCTCGTCGTGCCCCGTCCGATTGCGAAACGGACCTTACGTGAAGCTTGCCGCGGCCTTGAGCTTACGGGCCATGCCTGGTTGTCGGGAGCATCCGCTCACGTCTAACTTTCGCCGTGCTCGGAGATTCGAGGGCGGTCGTGGTCAGCGCAAATTTAGAAACCTATCGTCGTGGGTTGCATCATTCCATCGTTGTCCAGAAAGTGCGGGATCAAAACTCGCTGTATGTCCCGGTTCTCTATCTCGATGAGATGGATGAAGCTGGCGGGAGCGAACTGAGACCTCTTCATGCCCTGACGGATTATTTTGTCAGCAGATCCGCATACTCTTTGAGGTGGATGCGTCTTTGCGCGCGAGGAGTGGGTCTCTTCTACGACTACGTTCGCCAGCGTCGTGCGCATTTCGAAGTTGCGGCGAAAGATCCGAGCGTCGACCTGCACCGGGTCGCGTTGTCCGAATTCCAGAACCACCTGTGGCGGGGCACGATCGTCGATGGCGTCGATGAGACCGGGCTCTATTGGTCGGCGCGGTTGTCCGCCGATATCGTCGTCGATCTGTGCCGCGGGATCGAGGAGTTTATCAATTGGACTCGCGGCAGCCCGCACGGTGATCGTTTGGGCCGCGGCTTGGCGGATTTCCAAATCCCCTCGAGCGGGAAGCAATTGATGCACCTGCTCTATGTCGCGCGCTTCCAAAAAACGCTTTCATTTCTTGGGCATATTGACCAAGGCAAGCGCACGGAAACGCCATTCGACAGGTCCATCGTCGGACCTGACAGGCGTGATTGGTATAGAAGCGACGGCACCGTCCGCTTCCCGGTCCATTATCTCGTTCCGCTGTTCGAACGCGGATTTATCAGCCGTCCGAAAGCAAAAGCGGATTGGCAACGAGAAAATATGACGGCCAAGCTTGCGTCGATGCTGTGCGCGTTCGGCGGCCTGCGGCGAAGCGAGCCTCTCCATATTTGGGTCGATGATGTCCAGTGGGTCGATGGGCGAGCGGTTGTCTTTCTTCATGACCCCAATGCGATCACGAATTTTAATTCTACCAAGATGACGCGCGCCAAATTTTTGCGAGATCACTGCGATTTGGACTCCAGAGACAAAATGGCAGGGCAACTCCATGCCGGCTGGAAGGGCATCAAATGCAATAAGGATTTGTGGGCGCCCGTCTTTTTCCTTCCATTCGAGGGCCTGAATGAATGGTTCTGGGAAACGTATCAAACATATAGGAGATTTGTAAGGCCGCGTCTGATGCGGGAGAGGTTCGAGCGAGGATTCAAGGATCATCCTTTTCTTCTCGTTTCGTCTGGCGACTCGCATCAAGGGGACGACGACCTGCCCATAGGCTCGCCATATAGCCATGGTGCGCATGGGAAAGCTTGGGAACAAGCTATTAATCGATTGGCTGCAATATACCCTGAAGACGAGACGTTGATCGTACGCAAGGCGTTGGGAACGACACTTCACGGACTCAGGCATCTATATGGCGGGGTGCTCGGGGAATTGGGGATCGGCGAAAAGTTGATTCAGGAATGCATGCATCACCTGAGTCCGCTCAGCTCACTGACGTATACGAAGCCGAGAGACGAGTTCATCGACAAAAATCTTCGAGAAGGGGCGCAACGGATACGCGCCACTGTTGCGGGCGAGCAAATTCCAACGACGGTGCCCGAGACAAGCCCGATTTTCCGAGACCTGCAAACGATGCTCGAAGACCTTAGAAGCGTGGCGAGGGGGAGAGGATGGTAAAGATTTTTGAGAGCGGCGGGCGCAAGATTCTTGTAAATGACGCGGACGAGATCGAGTTTCCTTCAGATGACGGTTCGTGGTTTGATACTCGAGTTCATGTAATGTCGCTATCAGATATGTCTAAAGGCGAGAATAATATTTCAAATCCTGATATTGGAGATAAATTTGAAAGGCGACAATTGTTCAGGAGACGCAGGGTTTCCTTGGATTATTTATTAGAAAGGCATGCAGAAGGGTCTCTTCAACTAAGTCCAAGATGCTTCACCTATGGCGAGCACGAAGAGTTAATGCCTAGGCATCTGCCTCATTTTGTCGCCCAAGGCTTCGTGCGCGGTACTCCATTCGGACGTTCGCTCGAGCAGGCGCTCGGTCCGAAAGGCGTGGATGAGTTCATTGCGGGCAGGAAACATGCGGCCACTCAAAAAGATTGTCGGCGCTGTATAATTGCGCTCATGGCGAGTCTGTGTGGGGCGGTATATGGCGTAGATAACATCATAGATCTTCCACATGAGGCTTTTTTATGCTGGCTAAACTATTTTCGTGATACAAAAAACGGTGGGTGGCGTAAAGATTTGTGGGGAGGCAGCTTCGACATCGGACGCGCTTGTCTGAAGCAGGTCGCCATTTCATATGCTAGATTTTCCGGGCAAGATGTTAAAAAATTTATAAAACGGGGCGCGCCGGTCCTGAGCCGATGGAAGAAAATAGAAGAAAATACTTCTGATAAATTTAAGCAGTGGATTTCGCTGTTTCTGGAATGGCGAAAGTCTATGCCGTCAATTTCAAAAAAGTATAATATTATGTTTGTTTGGCTATCTGATTGGCTGTGTACTTTTAACGAAGAGGAAATACACGATGTTAGTGAGTTTATGTTGTCAGATAATAGGAGTATTACTTTATATAAGTTTATAACTGACGGAGACTTGTCAATATCATCTCGTGCAGAGATTGCGCGGAATGCCTTGAGTTTTTCTGAATTCATTGCAAAAGAATTGTCATGCGGTAAGACGTTTTATCCATTGATTACAGAGAATGATATCGCCGACGCGCGGAATGCGGTGAAGGCGAACGGCGGCGGGCGAAAAGCGGAAGCCGTGTCCAGACCTCTCCCGATGAGGCTCTATCGGCTCACTCAAGAAATCCTGTCCGAAGGCGAGGCCGGGTGGCCGGGAACGCAGTCGGTTTGTCGCTCGACAGTTATCGATACCGATGGCGTCGCCACGACCGTCTATTGCCCTGTCTATCCGACGCTGTTCCTCGCTTTGTTCGAGATACCCCTCAGGGTCGGCCAGATGAAAAGGCTCGATAGCGGCGAAGGGGACGTCGACCGTTTCGATGGGAACTCCATGTCATGGGGTCGCAACGAAGCCTCGCCTGCGGGCTATTGGAAAAAGGAAGACAGAAAACGGCCCAACCGCGGCTACGCCCATCGGGACGGAACTCCTCCAATAACCGGCTTCGCAGTGAATACGAACAAGACGGGCAAACCTTATGTCGTCCCGTGGCAGAACGAGCGTCTGCACCAAATGCTGTACGAGCTTCGACTTTGGCAGGAGCGTTACAATCCGATAGACCGTCCTATCATCCCCACCCAGTATGTGGACGCTGCGGATGAAGCGGATGAAGGCAAACTGGAAAATGACTATCCAGACATTTTCCCCCTTTTCCGATTGCCCGTTCATGCTGGGCATGAACGGGCTGGCTGTCCGCCGAGCGGAAAGCAAACATACGCATTCTGGCAGAAACTCATGGTCGAGGTGGAGAGCCGTTGGAACCGGGATAACCCAGACGACCGAATTGAGATAGTGCCAGTAAACGATAAGGGCGCCCTCGGCGCCCCGAAATACAATCCGCATGGCTTGCGCGTGGCCGGGCTGACCCTGATGGTCCAGGCCAAGGTGCCTATCGAGGTCGTCAGCAATCTCATCGCCGGCCACAAGACCATTCTGATGACCTTATATTACGTCAAGGCCGACCCCGCATCCGTCCATGAGGCGCTCGAGACCGCCGCCCAGTCCAGGGAAGCCGCGATGATCGCGGCAAGCCTGCGGGACCTCAAGACGGCCTCCTTCGAGCAAGCTCAGCGAAAGGCCGCTTTCATTTCCGAGGACGGTTTGTTGGCCGCGACGCAAATGGACGCCTCGGGCAAGATGTTGTGGTCGGACACCGGCCTTGGAATCTGCCCTTGGGATGGAGACCGATGTGGCGATGGTGGGCAACGGCTTAGAAAAAACACAGCAAACGGCGTCAACAGAGACCTCTATGGTCCCGTCGAGGGCGGAGATCGGAACTGCATCCTTTGCCGCCACTTCATTTCCGGCCCGGCGTGGCGCACGCCCCTCTGGCTCTACGGAACCAAGCTCACCCGGCAACTTGCTTCCAAGTCCCAACGGATGGTGGAGTTGCAGGAGGAAGTCGTGCGCCTTCGCGAGGGGGCTGCCGAGGGGGACGGGCGCCGAATTGCGCGCGAGATCGAGCGGCGCGAGGGCGAGATGAACCGCCTCGGCCATGACCGGGAGCTGCTCGGAAACGCGATATGGAACGTGTTTAGATTGCTGGAAATCTGCGACGGGATCGAGGCCTCGCCTTCGCCCGACGGGCAGACAGAGGGCGTCGCTCTCATAGCGCATGACCGATCGTCGGTCGTCGAATTCGTCGAGGTATCGGAGTTCGAGCAGGCGGCGATCATCACCGCCGCCAGCAGAATATACCCGGTATTGCATGACCAAGAGGCGGAAGCCTCGCGCGACCACTTCCTCAATTCGCTGCTGTGGAACAGCGGCGGGACTCCGCTCGCGTTTGCCCCGCTTTCCGAAGAGGCTAAGCGACGCGGGTTCGACGCTCTTGCGAAGCTCATTCTTCAACGTGCCGAGCGGGAGGAAATCCGCGCTTTCGCGTCGAAAGCGTTGCGGCTTCAGGACCTCGGTCTCGACGGCGAAGCTGCCGCTGTGCTCTCGTCCGCGGTCGGGCAGCCGTTCATGTTGTCGGCAAAGCCGCGCGATCCTCTCCAGATCGGTCGCTCGGAGCCGGTCGGATGACGAAGCGCGACGTCGAGGCCGAGATTCTCTATGCCCTCGACCATTTCGTCGCGAGGGGTGGCGCGCTGCCCGGCACGAACGACGGGAAGGTCAACGTCGCCGCCTTGTGCCGGGAGCTCGGCCTCAGGACGTCCGACGCGCAGCATCTCTTCCGCAAGGAGGCGGTGAAGGTCGCGGTGAACGCGATGGCGGAGGAACAGGGGCTGGCGCCGATCGGCGCCCGCGCCGACCGCGACGCCGCCGACGAGGCGATCCATGCCAACATCGCGAGGACGGCGGCTCAGGCCAGAAGGGACGCCCAAGCGGCCACGGAACAATCCGCCGCCGCCGCCGTGCTGCTTGACGAACTCGCCGCCGCCAGAGCCGAGGTCGAACGCCTGCGGTTGGAAAACGAATCCCTGCGCGCCCGCTTGCGGATCTGCGACGACGGGGGCGTTCCGCCATTCTGATGCGCGTCGCCGTCACCAACATTCTCTGGGCCGGATCGAACGGCGTCATCTTCTCGGCGAAGACCGAGGAAGGCCGCCCGGTCGTCGTCCGCCACGGCGAGCCGCTGAAGCCGGCGCCCGGCGAAATCTACGACGTGACCGGGGCGGAGCGGGAATACGTCGACGAGCGCGGCGGCAGGCGCCGGCAGATCGAGGCGGACTCGGTCGAAAGGGCGAGCGCCGCCGGTTCGCTGCTCGGGCCTTGGCTGCGCTCGCTCCCCGGCGTCGGCGCCGAGCGCGCTGGACGGCTGGTCGAGCGGTTCGGCGCAGGATTGATCCAAGCCCTTGGAGACCCGGCGCAATCCGCGGAACTCGCGGAGGCTCTCGCGCCGGGGCGTCCGCATCTCGGGTCGAAGCTGGCCGCGCTTCTGCAAGCTCGCTGGGTCGCGATGCGCGCCGCGGAGGCGACGGCTTTGGACGAGGGCTCCTTCTACGCCCGGCTCGAGGAATACGGCGTGACGGACCGGCGCGCCGCGCGATCCATCTATCGGCTTCTGGGTTCGACGAATTCGTGGGCCAAGCTCCTCGAGCACCCCTACGCGGTCGCGGCGGTGCTGGACTGGCGCGCAGCCGATCATGTCGGCGTTCGGCTCCTGAGGGCCAGAGGGGACGTCGTCGATCCGCTGCGGCACCGGGACCGATTGATCGGCGCGTGCGACGCCGCTTGGCGCGCGATACTCGCCGGCGGCAGCACGGCGGCGGATGCCGAAGAATATGCTATGAGGCTCGGACGCTTGGACGTCGACGCCGGGGAGGCGTTGGAACTCGGCATAGCCGCTCGCCGCGCTATTCGCGTTGCCGGCGTGCTTCGCGCGCCCGGCGCGGCGCGTCTCGAACGGGCCGTCGCCGGCGAGCTCGCCCGCCTTGCCGCCGCGCCGGCGGCGATCGAGGAGTGGCCGCTTCTGGTGCGGCGCCATGAGCCCCTGACGCACCCCCTCACCGACGAACAGAGGCGCGCCGTCGTCGAGATCCTCAAAAGGCCGGTCGCGATCCTTCAGGGAGGGGCCGGCACCGGAAAGACCACCACGGTCCGCGTCGTGGTCGACGCGTGGCTCGGCGCCGGCGGAAGCGTCGTTCTGGCCGCGCTCTCGGGCAAGGCCGCGCTCCGACTGTCCCGGTCCACCGGGCGACTTGCGCTCACGCTGGCGCGTCTCCTCCATGGCCTCGAGCGGCGCGCCGAGCTGGAGAGTGAAGGCCGGCCCATTCCCGA
Source organism: Methylosinus sp. (assembly GCF_036560965.1). Lineage (NCBI taxonomy): Bacteria > Pseudomonadati > Pseudomonadota > Alphaproteobacteria > Hyphomicrobiales > Methylocystaceae > Methylosinus > Methylosinus sp. The sequence goes on from NZ_DATBQF010000021.1 coordinate 67,333, forward strand.
GGATCTTCTGCGGATCGGTCCCGACACGATGCTGGTGGTGGACGAATCGTCGATGGTCGACCTCGCGACCTGGCGCCGGGTGCTCGCCAGACTGCCGACGGGGGCACGGCTGGTGATGGTTGGAGACGTGGCCCAGCTTCCGCCGGTCGGCCTCGGGCGCGTCTATCACGATCTCGTCGAGAGCGGTTGTCTCGTCAGCCGGCTGACGAGGGTGATGCGCCAAGCGGAAGACAATCCGATCGTCGCCGCCGCAGGACTGGTGCGCGACGGATTCGTTCCGACGCCGCCCGTCTACGCCGGGCCGGAAAGAAAGGGCGTCTTCATGATCGAATGCCCGACCGAGGGCATAGCGGACGTCGTCGAACGCCTTCGCAGCGAAATGGCCGGGGCCGACGGGGGCGAAGACGTTCTCGTTCTCGCCGCGCTCAACGCGACCTGCCGGGGCATCTGCAAGGACATGCAGGAAAAGCGCGAGGCGTCGGGCGTGCCCGGCGCCCGGCTGGGCCCGCTCGCGCCCTTCGTCGCGATCGGCGACCCCGTCATGGCGACGAAGAACCGCTACGAAGAGGCGTTGATGAACGGGCTGCTGGGCAGGATCGAGAGCGTCGACCCGGTGGCGATCAGGTTCGACGGCGAGGAGGTGGCCAGACAGGTCGGCCGGGATGCGCTGGCCGAACTCGTCTCCGCTTGGGCCATCACCGGCCATCGGGCGCAGGGATCGGAAGCCCGGCGGGTCATCGTGGCCTTGGACGGCGTTCATTCGATGACACGGGAGTGGCTCTACACCGCGATTACGCGGGCCACCCAGCAGGTCGTCCTCGTCGGCACCAAGTCGTCGCTCCGAGCGGCTGTCGGCCGGCGCACGATGAGAATTACCGGATTTCCGTTCGAATTGGCCGCGTTGGAGCGGCAGGAGACGTTGAAATGAACAAGAAAGTCGACAACATAGTCCGCGAGGCCGAGGCGCGATCGAGGGATTTGATCGGCGAGATCGACGAAAGCCGGGGAGCCCATCGCGCGAACGCCGAACTGGTCGTCGCGGTCTGCAAGGAGCTTCTCACGGCCCGGCCAGTCCAGGAGCCATCGGCAATTCGCGTCGCGGAAGCCGGAGCGGTCCGCTACCCGAGTTTTCCGGCCAAGCAGTCCCTGAAGAACCGCTACCGCGATCTTCTCCGCATCTGGCGGGGCGCGTACGAGGCGATCGTGAGCGTCACGGCGCCGAAAGCGCTCAAGGTCTCCGATGAGGTGTTCGGCAGCACATTGGAGCATCTCGACAGCAGCAGCAAGGCGCTCGTCCAGACGCTGCGGCAGACTCTGGAAGAGCTGCGAAGCGACAACAATCGTTTGAAAAGCATCATCTTGAAGGAGATACCTGCACCGCGGCGAGAGGATGAAATGGTCGCGGCGGCGACGCCGGCTCTCTTACCCCTTCAGTCTTCGTCGGTCCTGAAGAAATGGATGGACGGGCTGAGTTCTGACGACGGCCCGCTCAAGTTGGAGTCTGCCGGTGTGCGTGTTACCCGCATCGGCTTGCCGGGGCGGGTCGTCATCCCGCCTGAAGTCGTCGAGGTGCTGAAGTCATTGTGCTGAGCGATTGCGGGCGCCAAGAGGTTTATGAGATGGTCAAAGTAAAACATTGCGGTGCGCCGATTACATGAACGTGTTGAGCGTCCATGACAAGATAATCAGCTAGTAACAATTTTCTGGCCAAAGAAAGCGAGGCAAGTGCTTCCGTATTAAATCAGCCGCCTGCTGATACCCACTCGCTTCAAGCTCTCTCAAAAAAACCGGCCAAGGAGGAATATTACTTCTATATATATCTACTGAAGAAGTGGACATGCCACCACCTTGAGATGAAGAAAGGCCGCCATACTGAGCGGTCGATAGCCCTCCGTATTGGGAAGTGGACAATCCTCCATATTGAGAAGTCGACAACCCTCCATATTCGGAGGTAGACAATCCTCCATACTGAGAAGTCGACAATCCTCCATATTCGGAGGTAGACATACCGCCGTATTGCGAAGTGGACGCCCCGCCGTATTGCGAAGTGGACATACCACCACCTTGAGATGTGGATAAACCACCGCCCTGTGAGGTGCAAAGATTGCGTGGCCAAGTCCTTAGGCCTTTAGGAGTGATCGGTCGTGGCATAAGAAACTCTCCGCTATTCGATTGAAGTTGCCAGCCCACTCTAGGAAAGGCAAGAGTCTAGCAATGCAGTTACGCACTCCGCCTCGACGCGTCCGTTGACTGTGGACGCAAGGTGCATGGGGCATGGTGCCGATGAGAGAAAAACCGATGTGCAAAAAAAGTCCCGAAACGATCGAGGCCGAAAGGCAAAAGACCCGGTCGCTTTATATGGCAATCGGTCAATTCATGTTCGAGTTTTCCCAGCTCGAATTCATCATTCGTCACGCACTGGGTGCCGCGTTGGACCTGAACGAAACCGGCGCGAACGCCCCATTTGACATCGTAACTTCACCTTACGATTTTATAACGCTTTGCAATGTCACTAAGGCAATTTTTTTACGTACAATCGGATGTGAGGAGCAGGACCGAAAAGAAATCGAGGACATTTTAAATGCTTGTATGAAGCTAAACAATGAAGAGCGAGTTCCAATAGCTCATGGAACATGGTTCATAGACGAGAGTGGCTTGGGGGCGCGTCACGTTCCGCGCACTAAACTAGATGTTACAATAAAATACTCTAGAATTTCCGATATCGACGCTGCTGCACAGAAAGCCGCCACATTGAGGAGCCGACTCATCAAATTCCTGTGCGGTCCAATTCCTCCGCGCGACCTTTAAGGTCGTCTATGTAAACTAGGTCACGCCTCCTCAGAGGATCGCGGAAATTTTAACCAACCCGTTCCCAACGGACCGCCGTTGTAGAGCCGCGGCTGGTCCGCTAAGATGACTCATGAGATGGGCGAAGGCCCTTCTCGAATCAGGCGTCTAAAGGAAAGTCCGCATAGCTCAGCAGGATAGAGCGAAGGTTTCCTATTGAATTGGGCGTTGTGCTCGGAAACGGCGCAACGGATCCGCTCAAAGTCGGGGAAAGCTGGGGCCATCTCGCGCCTTGCCGATCCCGAGCCAAGCCCCGCGAGGGGAAGGTGTAGAGACTGGACGGGCGGCGTCTAAGGGTCCTCGGGCCTATGACGAAGGGACAGTCCAGACCACGAACGCCGGAAGGCGGCGGCGAAAGCCGAAGTGGTATGAAACCTTAGGTCGGGGGTTCGAGTCCCTCTGCGGACACCAACGCTTCTTGTGGGTCTATTTGATTACCAAGGAAGCTCAGCGCATAGGGTTCATTGCGCTGGCCGGCCACGATAACTCTAGTGGATATCATGCGCCATGAAGTTCGAAGATCTTCTTACGCCCAAACCTTATAGATGGCCTAAGAAAGGAGATCTGCCGTTTCGGAAAGCGATGACGGTTGAAGCTGCTGGAAATTTGGCGGCGGACGGTCCATCTCGCACGGTTTTTATTATGGAAGGATTTATGCAGGCAGGAAAAGCCATCGCTGACCTAATATTGGACAAGAGAGCTTCACGATTCGAGATGGTATATCCGATGTTATTCTGTTACCGTCATGCTGTGGAGACTGGGCTTAAGTGGCTAATTATACAGTATGGTCCGCACGTTGGTGTGTCACCGCCAGATTTAAATGACACACATAATCTGTTAGAGCTATGGCGCCACTTCGCTAAGATCAATAAAGCCTGCGGGGCAGAAATGAATGATGAGGAGCTACTTGCCGTTGGTAAGATCATAAAACAGTTTCATGACTGGGATCGGCACGGGGTGGCATTTCGGTATGCCACCAACAAGCGTGGCACCGTAATTAGCTTACTACACTCGGACGTCGATATAGAAAATCTAAAGGACGTAATGAATGGTGTTTCCAATTTTTTAAACGGATCCGATGGTTGGCTTGCCAGTGTCGTCAATGCTCAAAGATCGGTGGCTCGTTCGTAGAGCAGCGGGATTCCTCGCCCCCTGACCTTTGGAGAGCCCCGAAACGAACTTAAGAAACCCGAGCGTGCCCGCTCGGGATGCCTTCCCCGTTCCTCCCTGACCTTCGGAGCCGCCCCTCACGGAGGCGTATGGCGCGGGCGCGCGCAGCCCGCAAGGAGGGTCCGCACACGCGTAGCGTGTGTGGATGCCTTGCGGGCGAGCACGACCGTGCCAAAACGACCGGAGTGGGGGGCGGCTCCGAAGGTCAGGGGCCGGAGACAGAACTCTTTATTGGATATCAGGAACTTGGCTTGCCTAAAAAGGCGTATTCTTGCGGACGGCGATCGGCGGTACGGGGTACCGGTTGAGCGAGACAAGCAGGGGCCCGGAAATCCAGGCGATCTACATACATGGTACCCCGGTCGGTATAAAATCTTGCTCTATCCTGCTGAGCTACCGGGACCGCGACACGGACATCTACTAGAGCGCAGGGCGTTTGAAAAGCCGTGTCGCGTCACATGCGTCCCGCCGGCAGGCCTTGCCAGCGCGAGAAGATGCGATCGATCTTCGTCGCCATTATGACGTCGTTCTCGTGCAGGCCGCGAATCTTCTTCGTCTGCAGCGAGACCGTCGCATAGCCCCAGCCGAAGGCGATGTCCGGATGATGGCCTTCCGCCTCGGCCAATTCGCCGATCTGCCGCGCGAATTCCGCCGCCTCGCGAAAATTGCCGAAACGGAATCCGCGCTCTATGCGGCGCGCCTCGTCCAGAAGCGCCCAGTCCGGCGCCTCTGCGAGCAGCGCCTCCGCCTTCGCGCGTTCGAGCGGCGGAACGCCGCCGCGGCAAGGCGTGCAGGTCTTTTCTGCGAGAGTGGTCGGCATGTGGAGCCTCCTTCAGCGATCGATCTCTCCGAAGACGATGTCGAGCGAGCCGACGATGGCCGCGACATCGGCGAGCATATGGCCCGTCGAGAGGCGGTCGGTCGCCGCGAGATGGGCGAAGGAGGGCGCGCGGATCTTGCAGCGATAGGGCCGATTCGATCCATCGGCGACGAGATAGACGCCGAACTCGCCCTTGGGCGCCTCCACAGCGGCGTAGACCTCGCCGGGAGGAACGTGAATCCCTTCGCTGAACAGCTTGAAATGCTCGATCGTCGCCTCCATCGAGCGTTTCATGACGCTGCGCTCGGGCGGCGTGACCTTGTGGTCGTCGACGGCGATCGGGGTCCGTCCTTCCGGCGCGCGCAGCTTGGCGACGCATTGCCGCATCAGATGCGCGGATTGGCGCATCTCGGCCATGCGCACGCAATAGCGGTCGTAGCAGTCGCCGTGGCGGCCGACCGGAATGGCGAAATCCAGCTCCTCATAGCATTCATAGGGCTGCGCCTTGCGCAAATCCCATGGCGCGCCGCAGGCCCGCAGAAACACGCCCGAAAAGCCGAGCCGCCACGCCTCCTCGATCGTCACCACGGCGATATCGGCGTTGCGCTGCTTGAAGATGCGATTGTCGGTGAGCAGCCCCTCGAGATCGTCGCAGACTTTCAGGAAAGGATCGCAAAAGGCGTCGATATCGTCGAGGAGCGCGGCGGGGAGATCCTGATGCACGCCGCCGATGCGGAAATAGCAGGCGTGCATGCGCGCGCCGGATGCGCGCTCATAGAAGCCCATCAGCTTCTCGCGCTCCTCGAAGCCCCAGAGATTGGGCGTCAGCGCGCCGCAGTCGGAGGCCTGGCTCGTGATGTTGAGCAGATGCGAGAGCAGCCGTCCGATCTCGCAATAGAGCACGCGGATGAGCTGCGCGCGCTTGGGAATCGCGAGGCCGAGCAGGCGCTCGGCGGCGAGGCAGAAGGCGTGCTCCTGATTGATCGGCGCGACATAATCGAGCCGGTCGAAATAGGGCAGGGCCTGCAGATAGGTCTTGTCCTCAATGAGCTTCTCCGTGCCGCGATGCAGGAAGCCGACATGCGGATCGACATGCGAGACGACCTCGCCGTCGAGCTCCAGCACCAGCCGCAGCACGCCATGGGCGGCCGGATGCACCGGGCCGAAGTTCAGGGTGAAGCTGCGCTCCCCGTCGGGGCGAAGGCGGGGCTGCGTCCTATGGCCGAGGCTCATCGGAGTCCTCCCTCTCGAGCGCTCTGACATCGGAGCGAATTCCGATCGATCGAACGATTCCATTCGATCGGAAAGCGCTCTGTGGGCAACCGGATCGGCGCGCCGACGTTATCCCCGATCGATCCTCGGTCAGGGGAGAAAGAGATGAGCGATCTTCTGCGCTGGGCCGTCGTCTTCCTGGTGGTCGGTCTGATTGCGGCCTTCTTCGGCTTCGGCGGCGTCGCCGGCACGGCTGTCGACGCCGCGCGCATATTGTTCTGGGTGGCGGTCGTGCTCTTCATCGTCGCCCTCGTCGGCGGCGTGCTGCGGCGCGGCGTCTGAGTGAGCTTGCTGCGGCGGCGCGGCAGCGTCGCCGCCGCTTCTCGTCGTCAACGTCCAGCGGCGGCGAAAGTTGCCGTCCATCCTTCTGCCCGCGGCGCTATATTCTCTCGTGCGGAACGCGCGGGGAAGCAGCGCCTTGGACGAAGTCGAGAAAGCCGTCTTCCGGCGCGCCCTCGGGCCGCTCGCCCCGTGGGCGCAGCGCCTGCCCGCGCTGTTGCGCGTCCCGCTCGACGCTTTCCTGCATTTCGTCGAGCGCGACGGCTTCGCCATTGCGAGCCATATCGCTCTGTCGACGCTGATGTCGCTGTTTCCCTTTCTCATCGTGGTGACGGCGCTCGCCGGCCTCATCGGCTCGGAGAGCCTCGCCGACGAGGCGGGCCGGCTGCTGCTCGACGCCTGGCCGCCCGAGGTCGCGGAGCCCATCGCCGGCGAGATTCGGCGCGTCGCGACGACGCCGCGCGGCGGCACGCTCACCTTCGGCGCGCTCTTTGCCGTCTATTTCGCGTCCAGCGGCCTCGAGAGCCTGCGCATCGGCCTCAATCGCGCCTATGAGGCGGAGGAGACGCGCAGCTGGTGGCTGCTGCGGCTGGAGTCGATCTTCTATGTGATCGGCAGCGCCGTGGCTCTGCTCGCGCTGTCGGTTCTGGTCGTGCTGGGCCCGCTCATCACCGATGCGGCGGCCCGCTATCTCGACTGGTTCGAGCCCTTCGAGTCGATGGTGACGCTGGCGCGCTACGGCCTTGCGACGCTGATCCTCGCGCTCACGCTCTTCGCCATTCACGCCAGGCTGCCGGCGGGGCGGCGGCGTTTTCGCGACATAGCGCCGGGCGTGCTGGCGACGCTTTTGCTGTGGCTCGTCGCCGGCGCCGCCTTCGGCCGCTATCTCGCGGCCTTCTCGGATCGCTACGCGCTCACTTACGCCGGTCTCGCCTCGGCGATGATCGCGCTGGTCTTTCTCTATTTTTCGGGCGTCATCTTCATCTATGGCGGCGAGCTCAACGCCGCCATCGTCCGCGCGCGTCGCGACGCTAGATGAGGGGGAGGGCAAAAGAGGTCTTCACTCACATGGCTCCTCGCGCACGCGCTTATTGGCAGGGCTATCTGCGGCTCTCTCTCGTCTCCATCGGCGTCGAGCTCTATGCGGCGACGGCGAGCGCCCAGACAATGGCGCTGCATCAGATCCACAAGCCCACGGGCAAGCGCGTGCGCTATGAGAAGGTCGTGCCCGGCGTCGGCCCGATCGACTCCGCCGATATCGTCAAAGGCTTCGAGATCGGCGACGATTCTTATGTCGTGCTGGAGCCGGACGAGCTCGACGAGATCAAGCTCGACAGCGGCAAGGCGATCGAGCTGGTTCAATTCGTCGGCCGTGACGAGATCGACCCGCGCTATTTCGACAAGCCCTACTATCTCGCGCCGGAGGGCGACGTCTCGACCGAGGGCTATGTGGTGATCCACGAGGCGCTGCGCCGCGCCAACAAGATCGGCGTCGGCCGTCTCACCATGCGCGGACGCGAGAGCATCGTCGCGGTGACGCCGCTCGGCAATGGGCTGCTGGTCGAGACCTTGCGCTACGCCAATGAGCTTCGCGGCTATGAACCTTATTTCGCCGAGATCGGCGAGGCCGAGAGCGACTCCGAGATGATCGCGCTGGCGACCGAGCTGATCGAGCGCAAGACCGCGCCCTTCGATCCGAAGGCTTTCAAGGATTCCTACGCCGAGGCGCTGCGCGATCTGGTCGAGCGCAAGCGCGAAGGCCATGCGATCGTCACCACCGGCGAGGAAGAGCGCCGCGGCCCCGGCAAGGTCATCGATCTGATCGAGGCCTTGAAGCGCAGCGTCGGCGAGAGCGCGCCGCCGCCAGCGCGCGGCAAGGCGCGCGCCGCCGCCGCGCCCGCCGCCAAGCCGACGAAGAAGGCGAGCGCGACCCGGACGAGCGAGAGCAAGACGGGAGCGGCCAAGAAGCGCGCATGAGCGCGCGGGCTAGCGGCCGAGAAGCGCGCATGAGCGCGCGAGCTAGTGGCCGAGAAGCGCGCATGAGCGCGCGGGGAGCGCTATCGAGAGTCGCGCGCTCATCGTCTCGCGCCGCCGCCTCTTCTTCGCGTGCGCGTGGAGAAAACGAGGACGACACGCTCGCCGCCTATCGGGCCAAGCGTGATTTTCAGCGCACCGCCGAGCCCCAAGGCGCCGTGCGCGAGAAAGGGCAGGGCGCCTACGCCGTGCAGAAGCATCGCGCGCGCCGGCTGCATTTCGACTTGCGTCTGGAGCTGGACGGCGTGCTGAAGAGCTGGGCGGTCACGCGCGGCCCCAGCCTCGACCCGCGCGAGAAGCGCCTCGCCGTGCGCACGGAGGATCATCCGCTCGACTATGGAAGCTTCGAGGGGACGATCCCGAAGGGTCAGCATGGCGGCGGCGAGGTCATGCTGTGGGATCGCGGCCGCTGGACGCCGAAGGGCGATTCCCGTCGCGGCCTGGAGGACGGACGTCTCGAGTTCATTTTGGACGGCGAGCGGCTGAGGGGCGGCTTCGCGCTGGTGCGCATGCCGCGCGGCCGCGGCGAGACGAAGGAGAATTGGCTGCTCGTCAAAATGAAGGATGCGAAAGCAGACGCCGACCTCGATCCGATGCATGAATGGATGCGCAGCGTCGCGACCGGCCGCAGCTTCGAGGAGATCGCCGAGGGCGCTTCCCGCCCGCCGCCCTTGCCGAAATTCCGCGCGCCGCAGCTCGCGACACAGGCCGCCGAGCCGCCCGCGGGCGAGGATTGGCTGCATGAGATCAAATTCGACGGCTATCGCGCGCTCGTCGCCACGGCCGGCGGCGAGAGCCGCGTCTATACGCGCTCCGGCCTCGACTGGACGAAGAGGTTTTCAGCGATCGCCGAAGCCGCCGCGCAATTGCCGATGCGAAGCGCGCTGCTCGACGGCGAGATCGTCTCGCTGGACGAAACAGGCCGCAGCGATTTCGGCCTGCTGCAGAAGATGCTCGAGAAGCGCCCGCGCGCGCTCGTCTTCTACGCTTTCGATCTGCTGGAGCTCGACGGAAAGGATATTTCGAGAGAGGGCCTGCTCGAGCGCAAGGCGCGTCTCGCCGCGCTTTTGCAGGAGGCGCCGTCCGCCCTACGCTATAGCGGCCATGTGATCGGCGCCGGCGCGCGCTGTCTCGCCGAGTGCCGCCGCATGGGGCTGGAGGGCGTCGTCTCCAAGCGCATCGATCGGCCCTATCTCTCGCGGCGCACGCGCGCCTGGATCAAGGTCAAATGTCTGGGCCGTGACGAGTTCGTCGTCGGCGGCTACCGACCTTCGACGAAGAAGGGCCGCGACTTCGCCTCGCTGCTGCTCGGCGAATTCGTCGATGGCGCTTTGCAGTATCGCGGCCGCGTCGGCGCCGGCTTTTCCGACGGCGATCTCGCCCGGATCGGCGCAGCGCTGCGCGCGCGCGAACGCAAGACATCGCCTTTTGTCGCTCTGCCTGCGGAGATCGCGCGGCAGGCGCGTTATGTCGCGCCACGGATCGTGGTCGAGATCGATTATACGGAGCGCACGAAGGAGGGCCTGCTGCGTCATCCGGTTTTCGTCGCGCTGCGCGAGGACAAGCCCGCGCGCGAGGTGAGGGGAAAATAGGGTGAGCGACAACCATCCTCGCCCTCATGCCGAGGAGGCTCCGCAGGAGCCGTCTCGAAGCACGAGGGCGAGCTCCATGAGGCGGCGCGTAACGCTTTCCGCGTCCTTCGAGACGCGTCCTGCGGCCGCTCCTCGGGATCAGGAAAGCTTCGGCCTGTCGCCGCGACCGGAGCCGGGAGATCGCCGATGATCCGCCTCACCAACCCGGACAAGCCGCTCTATCCGGCCGCCGTCCATGTCACCAAGCAGCGGCTCGTCGACTATTGGCGCCGTGTCGCGCCTTTCGCTCTGCCGCATATAGCGGGGCGTCCTCTGTCGCTGCTGCGCTGTCCGAACGGCGCCGCGCAGGACTGCTTCTTCCAGCGTCATCACCGACGCGGCCTGCCGCCAGGACTGCGGGCGGCGCCGATCGGGACCGAAGAATTTCTCGTCATCGACGATCTCTCCGGCCTCGAAGGCGCGGCGCAGATGGACGCGCTGGAGCTGCATATTCGGGGCGCCCATATCGGCGCTCTCGAGCGTCCCGATCGGCTCGTCTTCGATCTCGATCCAGATCCGTCGGTCTCCTTCGAGGAGGTGAAGCGCGCCGCCCGCGATTTCCGCGCTCTGCTCGAGGCGGCGGGTCTCGCGAGCTTCGCGCTGCTCACCGGCGGCAAAGGAATGCATGTCGTCGCGCCCATCGACGCGGCGCTCGGCTGGCCGACCTTCACCGGCTTCGCGAAGGGCGTGGCGACGCGACTCGCCGCCGACGATCCGGCCCGCTTCACCGCCATGGCGACCAAGGCGCGGCGCGTCGGCCGCATCTATATCGACTATCGGCGCAATGAGCGCGGCGCGAGCGCGGTCGCGCCTTTCTCGCCGCGCGCGCGGGAGACGCCCGCCGTGGCGACGCCCGTCTCCTGGGAGGAGCTCGGCCGGATCGAGCGCGCCGATTGCTATTGTCTCGACAAAATCGAGCGGCGGCTCGCCGCGCTGCGCGCCGATCCTTGGAGCGGCTATTTCGATCTGCGACAAGGCGTCTCGCCGGCGGCGCTGCGCATGTTCGCCGGCGCCGGTCTATAGTTTCTACGGTTTCATTCTCGAAAGGCCGGCGCATGGAGACGACCGAACTGTTCCGCCGCCTGACGGTGGCGCTGGCGATCGGCCTGTTGATCGGCCTGGAGCGCGGTTGGCAGGCGCGCGAGGACGAGGAGGGCGAGCGCGCCGCCGGTTTCCGCACCCATGCGCTGGCGGCGCTGCTCGGCGCCGTCTGGGGCGCGATCTCGAACCAGACCGGCATAGGCGGCGCCGTGGCGCTGGGCCTCGCCTTCGCGGTGTTTTCCGCCGCGATCATGCTGTTTCGCTATCGCGAGATCGTTCACGACGCCACCTTCGGCGCGACGACGGTGGTCGCGGCGATGCTGGCCTTCGCGCTCGGCGCTTTCGCCGTCGTGGGCGATGTCGAGGCCGCGGCGGCGGCCGGCGTCGCGACGGCGGGATTGCTGGCGCTGAAAGCCGCCGCCCATGGCTGGCTGCGGCGCCTGAGCTGGGAGGAGCTGCGCTCCGGCCTGACGCTGGCCGCCATGACGGTCATTCTGCTGCCGCTGCTGCCCGACCGCGCCGTCGATCCATGGCAGGCGGTCAATCCGCATGAGATTTGGCTGATGACCGTGCTGATCGCGGTCATCTCCTTCCTCGGCTATGTCGTCATGAAGGCCGCGGGCGGCGCGCGCGGCGTGGCGCTGACCGGAATCGCCGGAGGTCTCGTCTCCTCCACCGCCGCCACGATGACGATGGCGCGGCTCTCCCGCGAGCAGAGCGGCGGCGCGTCGCTCTTTGCGGCGGGCGCATTGTTCGCCAACGCGACGATGGTGTTCCGCGTGCTGGCCATTGTCGCATTGATCGACGCCGAGCTGCTCGGCGCGCTCGCGCCGCCGCTGGCCGCAGGCGGGGTCGTGATGCTGCTCTGCGCGGCCGCCTTCATGCGCCGCGCAACGGCGGTTCCGGCCGGCGCGGGCTTCGCGCCGAAGAATCCGCTCGATCTCGGCGCCGTGCTCGAATTCGGCGCGTTGCTCACCGTGATCGCGATCCTGTCGCGTCTCGCCATGCGCATGGCCGGCGGCGCCGGCGCGCTCGCGGTGGCGGCGATCTCCGGCCTCGTCGATGTCGATCCCATCACGTTGTCGGTGGCGCGGCTCGATCGCGCGACGCTCGCGCTCGATGTCGCGGCCGCCTCGATCGGCCTCGCCGTCGCCGTCAACACGCTCGCCAAGGCGGCGCTGACCTGGTGGATCGCCGGCTCGGGCCTCGGCTTCCGCGTCGCCGCCGCTTCGGCGCTGGCGCTGGCCTGCGGCGTCGCGATCGCGCTGCTGGCGCGCTGAGACGCGCGGAACCTTCGCCGGGCCCGCCCGTTTCCCTCGCGGAACCAGGCCCTTTCCTACCATGGAGGCGAATGATGAAAGTTCAGGACATAATGACGCGCGAAGTCTGTCTCGTCGAACCCGATCAGACGATCTGCGACGCGGCGCGACGCATGGCCGATCTCGATGTCGGCCTTCTGCCGGTCGGTGAGAACGACCGGCTCGTCGGCATGGTCAGCGACCGCGACATCGCTTTGCGCGCCGTGGCCGCGGGCAAGGGCGCCGAGACCAAGATTCGCGACATCATGACGAGAGACGTTCGCTATTGCTATGAGGATCACGACGTCGAGGATGTCGCGCAGAACATGGCCGAGCAGCAATTGCGCCGATTGCCGGTGCTCGATCGCCGCAAGCGCCTCGTCGGCATCGTCTCGCTCGCCGATCTCGCCATGGATCGCGACGCCGGCCTCAGCGGCGCGGCCTTGCGCGGCGTTTCCCAGCCCGGCGGCCATCATTGCCAGAGCGCGCGCGCCGCGTGAGCGGCGAAAAAGCCAAATCATCCTATTGGTCGGCCGAGGTCGGGCGCGAGAGCAATGCGCTGGACCTCGAGCCCGACGTCTTCACGCTCGACGATCCCGGCGCCATAGCGCGCTCGCTGAAGCAATCGGCGGAGTCGAGCCTGCGCCGCAAGAGCGCGCCCTTCCGCTCGGCGATGTCCATGCTGAATTTCTACATCAATCGCGCCGGCCGCGGCCTGCCGGCGGAGCGCCTGCGCATATTGGAAAAGGCCAAGATCGAGCTGCGAAAGCTCTTCCGGCGCGCCTGAAACGTCGCCGTTATCGCCAAGTCTAAGCTATTAAACACATTGCATAAAATTTATACATAAAACGGCAAAGCCATTGCTGGCTGCGACAGCCGTCTCTAATCTGTCGCATCGACCGTAGCAGCGGCAGGAACCCTCATGTCGGACATACTTCAGAGCTCCGACGACATTCACGTCTATTCCTCATCGGCCTCCTCTGCGCGAGCCGAAGCGCGATCGTCGCGCCTGCGGCTTCGCGAGCTCGACGGATTGCGCGGCTGGGCGGCGTTCTCCGTGCTGCTCTTCCATTCGACATGGCAGACCTTCGGCGAGAATTTCGCCGTTCTCCGCAATTCATGGACGGCCGGGCTCGTCGACGGCTCGCTCGATGTGAGCGTCTTCTTCGTCGTCTCCGGCGCGGCGCTGAGCGCGCCCTTCTTTGCGGGCGGCGGCGGCGAATACATTCTCTCGGCGGCGCTGCGCCGCTATATCCGCCTGACGACGCCGATCGTCGCGACGGTTCTGCTCCTTATTCTCGCGGAGCGCTTGGGCTTGGCGCGGCTCGGCGAGGCCTCGCATATCGCGTCGGGCCTCGCCGCCATCGCCGGTGAGACGGGGCTGAGCCTCGCGCAGGCGCTGAAATGGGCGTTCTGCAACGTCTATACGAAGCCTTTCGAATGGGGGCCGGTGCTGCCCTTCCTGTGGACCATGCCCTGGGAGATGGTCGGCTCGCTGGCGCTGTTTCTGCTGCTCGCCTGCTATCCGGCGATGAAACGGCCCGAGCGCTCCATCGCGATCGGCGCTTGCTTTTTGATGCTGCTCTTTCCCTATCTCGCGGCCTTTCTCTTCGGCGCGCTCATCGGAAAGGCGCGACTGACGGGCGCGCTGGCGGCGCCGGCGCCGCGACGTCTCGCTTTTCTCGACACGCTCGCGGCGAAGATCGTCATTGCCGCGGCGCTCTATGCGCTCGCCGCCTGGTCGATGACGGCCGGGGCCGCCCCTCATGCGCATGTGATCCTCGCCGTCGCGATCGTCGCTGTGGCGCTGCGCTGGCGCAGGCTCTCGGATTTCCTCGCCGAAAACGCGGTGTCGCGCTTCCTCGCGAAAATCTCCTTCCCACTCTATCTCGTCCATTATGTGGTGATCGCGACGGCGACCTCGGCGTTGATCGTTTTCGCCGGAAACCGGATCACTCTGCCGCTGGCCATCGCGATCTCGGCGGCGACGATCCTTCTCTCGGTCGTCGCGGCCGTGCTCTTCCAGCCCGTCGAGCGTTTCGCCCATGCGGCCAGCCGGCGCTTCGCCGCGCTGGTGCTGGAATGAAGCGGCTCAGCCCTGGAACGGGCCGAGCGCGGCTTTGATCTTCGCGGCCTGCGCCTTCAGCTTCTCGCTGTCGGCCATGGTTCCCGGCGGCCGCAGGGCGACGCCCTCGAAGCGCGGCAGAATGTGGAAATGCAGGTGAAAGATCACCTGTCCGCCGGCGCTCTCGTTGAACTGCTGCAGCGTCAGCCCGTCGGCGGCGAAGGCCTCCTTGGCGGCTTTGGCGACATGCTGCACGCGCGTGACCAGCGCGGAAAGGGCGGCCGGGTCTATGTCCAGGAGTCCGCGCGCGGCGACCTTCGGGATCACCAGCACATGGCCTTCGGCGCGCGGCATGATGTCCATCATCGCGAGCGCGACATCGTCCTCGTAGACTTTATGCGCGGGAATCTCTCCGCGCAGGATTTTGGCGAACACATTGTCGTTGTCATAAGCGGGCATGGGTTGTCTCCCGGCTGAAATGCTTCGGTCGGCCGTCATTCCCGACGCGCGTCGCCAAGTCTAATCGCCATATTCGAACGGGCGCTTGTTCTCCAGGCGGAAGCGGTGCGCCGGATAGACGCCGATGATCTCCAGCTCCTTGGAGAAGAACCGCAATTCATCGAGCGCGCGGGCGAGCGGCGGCTCCTCCGGATGGCCGTCGACATCGGCGAGGAAGCGCGTCGCCGCGAACTCCCCGTCGACCATGTAGCTCTCCAGCTTGGTCATGTTCACGCCATTGGTGGCGAAGCCGCCGAGCGCCTTGTAGAGCGCCGCCGGCACATTGCGCACGCGGAAGACGAAGCTCGTCATCGTCGGGCCATTGCCCGGCGCCGCCCATTTCGACGTCTTCGACAATATGACGAAGCGCGTCGTGTTATGCGCGGCGTCCTCGACATTCTCGGCGAGAATGTCGAGCCCGTAAATGTCCGCGGCGAGGCGCGGCGCCAGCGCGGCCTTGGTCACGTCGTTCCATTCGGCGACCTCGCGCGCGGCGCCGGCAGTGTCGCCGGCCGTATGGGCGGCGAGTCCGAGCTGGCGGATGATCCTGCGGCACTGGCCGAGCGCATGCACATGGCTATAGACGCCGCGCAGCGTCTCGCGCGTCGCGCCGCGCGGGGCCATCAGCTGAAAATGGATGGGCAGAAAATATTCGCCGAGAATGTAGAGCCCGGCGTTGGGCAGGAAATGATGAATATCCGCCACGCGGCCGGCGATCGAATTCTCGATCGGGATCATCCCCAGCGTCGCGACGCCCTCGGTGACCGCGGCGAAGGCGTCCTCGAAGCTCGCGCAGGGCAGCGGCTCGCAATCGGGAAAGGCGTCCCGGCAGGCGATGTCGGAATTGGCGCCGGGCTCGCCCTGATAGGCGATTTTCGGCCGCTCGCTCATCGACGGCTCCGTTCGACTTGGTCCTGCGCCTCGCGCAGGCGTTGCAGATCGGCGCTGGTATCCACCCCGCGCGCCGCTTTGTCCAGGATCATGGCGTCGATGCGCATCCCGGCCTCGAGCGCCCGCAGCTGCTCCAGCCGCTCGCGAATCTCGAGCGGGGAGGGCGGCAGGCCGGTGAAGCGCGCCAGCGCCGCGCGGCGAAAGGCGTAGACGCCGATATGATGCAGATGCGGGCCCTCGCCATGCGGCGCGGGGGCGCGGGTGAAATAGAGCGCGCGCATCCGCCGCGGCGCGACCTCGGCGCCGATCAGCTTGACGACATTGGGATCGTCGCGTTCGCCCGGGCCGGCCGGGGCCGCCAGCGTGGCGATGTCGACCAAGGGGTCCTCCAGCGGCTCCAGCGCGGCCGCGAGCGCGCCGGGCGCGATATCGGGCTGGTCGCCCTGGAGATTGACGATGACGTCATGGACGGCGGCCGGATCGAGCGCGCCGAGCGCCTCGCCGATGCGGTCGCTGCCGCAGGCGTGATCGCCGCCGGTGATCACCACGCGCCCGCCCGCCGCCTCGACAATGCGCGCGATCTGCGCCGAGTCGGTCGCGACCGCGACGGGGCCGATGGCGGCGGCGAGCGCTCTGTCCAGCACATGCAGGATCATCGGCCGGCCGGCGATCGGCGCGAGAGCCTTGCCCGGAAGGCGGGAGGAGCCCATGCGGGCGGGGATGACGACGAGCGGACGGGCCATGGGACGGGCCATGATGGGGCGGCTCTCCTTCGTCGCGCCGCGGCTCTCGCGAGCAGCCTTCAGTAGGCGTTCTGGTCCTCGCCGATCCAACCCTTGTCGGTTCGCACGAAATGCAGCGTGCCTTCGGCCTTCAGCACCTCGCCCTTCTGGAAGCTCTGGCTCTGCGCCAGGCCGAGATAGGCGCAGCGGCCGCGCGCGCGCTCGTCCGTGCAATTCACCTCATAGGCGTCGGGGAATTGCACCTCCGCCTCGTACCAGAGCTCATAGGCTTCCGTGCTCGGCGTTTTCAGCGCGCGGCCGTCGGTCTTCCGGAAGGAGATCAGCTTGCCGCTGACGCCCTGCTTGGAGAACAGATTGCGCAGCACCTTGGCGCCGATGGCGTCATTGGGCTCGCCGCCGCCGTTGCAGGCGGCGAGCGCCAGGGCCGCCGCGCAAGCCAGCGCCAATCCGAGACCGCGCATCCCGAGATCGCGCTTTTCAAGACCTGGCATCTCAAGACCTGGCATCGTCATCGATATTTCCTCCCGCGCCGGCGCCGGCGCTCTGCTTGGTGGCCGGCCGCCTGTCGTTTTCGAAGGCGCCCGGCCGGGTGGGTTTGCCACAAAGCTCGATCCCGAGCAAAGGCGGCGTGAAAATCAGCAGCGCCCGAACCGGACAGACGGGGCGCAGGGCGGCGATGGCGATTCGCAACCCACTGTTTTTTCCCTAACATCCCGAAACTTGTAGAAAATCTTGCCAGAAGGTTGCATTTTTATACAGCTGAGCTAACCTCAGCCATGCCAAAACGAGGTGCGCGTCAGGCAGCGTCGCTGGGTAAGAAAAACAAGACCCCAGCGCGTGCTTTGTGTTCGGTGCGTATCGGCAAACAACTTCGAATACCCTGCGGAGTGCTCAGGTCCGCCGCATCTCCTGGGTCCGTGGGGTTGGCCGGCTGGCGTTGGTTGGAGTGGCCTCCTTAAAGCCAGCGCCAGTCGGCCGCCTTCGTTTCAGGGGAAACGAAGGCGGCCGACAGCCGGAGGGCGAGACGAGGAGGGGGAAATAATCTCCTCCTCTCGGCCTGGAAACGAAACGAGCCCGGAACGGATTTTTCCGTTCCGGGCTCGTTTCGTTTCCAGGCTTGGTTTCGTTTTCAGGCTCGGTATCGTTTCGGGGCTCGGCTTCGTATCGAGACCCGTTACGTTTCGCAGAGGGAAGAGGCGGGAAGGCCCGCCTCGCCTCACTTGATCTTGGTTTCCTTGAACTCGACATGCTTGCGCACGACCGGATCGTATTTCTTGAACACGAGCTTCTCGGTCTTGGTGCGGGCGTTCTTCTTCGTCACATAGAAGGAGCCCGTGTCGGCCGTCGACAGAAGCTTGATCTTGATCATGGCGGATTTGGCCATTGCCGTCAGTCCTGAACTTGTGAGGGGACACTCTCGCTCCGGTCCCGATCCTCACGAACCCGGCGGCGAATTGGCCGGCACCATAAGGACGCGGGCGCCTTTGTCAAGGCGGGCGGGTCGGCGCGATCTCTCCGAATTCGCTTATAATGGGCCGTTTCAAGCCCGATCACCCGCATATTCGGCGTCGGAGACGCAAATGCCGGAGATTTTGATGCGCGCCGACTCCGCCCGCCGCTTTTCGGCGCGCGTCTGAGCGAGTCGCCGCGCGTCAGCGCCCCGGACAGGCGCCGCCGTCTCGCCAGCGTTTCAGGCACGCGCTGTCCTTCGGCTGGGTGAGAGGAATGAACCATTGCGCCTGCTGGCCGTCGATCAGCTGGCTCTGATCGATCCATGTGCCCACCGCCGGAATCTCCGTCTGATGGCGCACATCGGCGGCGCCCGGCGCCGCGGTGAGGGTCGGCGTGGAGACGACCGGCTCCGGCCCATAGATTCCCGCGGCCGTGGCGTCGCCGACGCGACGGCCGCCGCTCACCAGCCAGAGCTGATTCTGCTTCGCCGCGGCATAGGGGAAGAAATCGGCGCGGCCGGTGGGCGGATCGGGAACGCCGAACAGGGCCGAATCGATCTCGACCTTCAGCGGCGAGGGCGCGCCAGCCGGCGCGGCGAGAATATCGACTCGCTGGACCCCATAGAGACCGCCGAGCTCCGGCGTCGCCAGCTCGTCCGCCGTGGCGAGGCCGATACGGCCGAGCGGCGTCTCGATGACGGCGATCTCGTCGCCCGGCGTCGCCCAGCGTCGCGCCGCATCCGGATGCGTCGCGCGATAGCGGCCGAGAATGGCTCCATCAGGCCCGGCGAGCGCGACCGTATGAAAGACGCGCTCACCCGCACGCTCGGGATAGCTCCCCGCCACATAGGCCTTATGCGTGCGGGCGAGAGCGCCGAGCGCGCGCTCGAAGGGACCGTCTCGTTCTTCCGCGCGGGCCTTGATCGCGTCCGGCGGAAGGCCGGAGGGAAGGCTGGACAGCTCGGGAAGCACGGTCAGCGAGCCCTTCTGCGGCTTCGTCTTGTCCATCAGCGACGCCCCCTCGGGCCATTGCGCGGCGACCAGCGTCGCCTTGCGCCTCGTCTTGGCGGCGTTCGGGTCCACGGGGCTGCGATGGAGCGCGAGCCATGGCGTGTAGAGCTCCGGCCGGCGCAGGGCCAGCCGTTCCGTGCGGATCTCGTCGGCGTCCGCCGGGGCGATCTCCGTGGCGTAGACGCCGTGGAGCCCGGGCGGCAGCTCCTCCGGCGGAACGACGGGCGCCTGAATGAGCTTGTGGCCCTGCGGCGACCATATGCTCGAGCCGCCATTGTAATAGAGCGCGCCGCCGGTGATGGGGTTGGTCTCGACGCCGCTGCGGGTCGCGCCGATCACGAAGACGCCGTTCTGCGCGCTCATATATTGGACGTTGGAGACGGTCGAGTGATCGCCCTTGGATTGCGCGGCCGGCGTCCCCGGCGTCACGCGGTCCGAGACCGAGTGCCATGCGATGATCTTTGCCCCGCGCAACGCCGCGAGGCGCGCATATTGCCAATAGGTGTCGTCGTAGCAGATCAGCAGCGCGATGCGGCCGAGCGGCGTGTCGAAGACCGGAACGCCGGTGTCGCCGGGCGCGAAGACTTTTTGGTCCTGCGGATTGAGGCCGTTCTTGCGATATTTGCCGATGAGGCCCTTCGGGCCGAGCAGCACGGCCGTATTATAGGCGAGGCCGGTCTCCGCATCCCGCTCGGCGATCCCGACGCTCATATACAGGCCCGTCCGCGCGAGGACGGGCAGCAGCGCTTTCGTCGTGTCGCCGGGGATGGTGTCGAGATAGGGCGCGATCTGTGACGGATCGCTGAACAAATAGCCGGAGACGGCCGTCTCCGGAAAAACGGCGAAGGTCACGCCTTGCCGTCCGACCTCCTCGGCCGCGTCGACGAGGCGGCGAATATTGCCGTCGAGATCGCCCCAGGCGGGGATGAAATCCACCGCGGCCACTTTGACGGAGCGCGCGGGCGGGGTCTGCGCGGCGGCGCTTCCTGCGCCGAGCAGAACCAAGAGCAGAGCGACGGCCGTCTTCCACTTCATGCGAATCCCCGCCGGACGAGACCGGCCGCAGCGGCCGGTCGTTCGCGTGGAGATATCGGGCGCTGGAGCGCTGCGACCGCGCTCGTGGCGAAAGTTTCACCGAACGGGAGGTCGTCTCGTCAGCGCCGCTTCTGCTTCGCGCGCTCGACGCGGCCGCGTCCCGAGAGCCGGCCGCTCTTCGTCGGCGTCGATCTGCGGGCGCCGCTCGCCACCTCGAAGCGCAGCGCGCCGGCGATCGGCGTCGCCTCGACGAGCCTGGCCTCGATAATGTCGCCGAGGCGAAAGCTCTCGCCCGAGCCGCTGGTCAGCGCATGGCCGGCCTCGTCGTAGCGAAAATATTCGCGGCCGAGCGTCGCCGCCGGGATGAAGCCGTCGGCGCCGGTGTCGAGCAGCCGCACGAACAAGCCGACGCGCGTCACGCCCGAGATGCGCGCCGGAAAGCGCGCGCCGATCTGCGCCGCGAGATGGGTGGCGATCAGCCGATCGATGGTCTCGCGCTCCGCCGCCATTGCGCGCCGCTCGGCGCCGGAGATGCGCGCCGCCACCTCGGCGAGCTCGCCGGCCGAAATATCCGGCATGGCGCCGGGGCCGAAGCTCAGCGCGCGGATCAGCGCGCGATGCACGACGAGATCGGCGTAGCGGCGGATGGGCGAGGTGAAATGCGCGTAGCGGCGCAGATTGAGGCCGAAGTGGCCGTAATTCTCATGCGTATATTCGGCCTGCGCCTGCGTGCGCAGAATGATCTCATTGACGATGTTCTCATGCTCCTTGCCGCGCACGCGGGCGAGAATGACGTTGAAATGCGAGGGCCGCAGCACCTGGCCCTTGGCGAGCTTCACGCCGATCGTCGAGAGGAATTCCGAGAGCGCCGCCACTTTCTCGCGCGAGGGCTCGTCATGGGCGCGGTAGATGAGCTGCTGGCGGTTCTCCTCGAGAACCTCCGCCGCCGCCACATTGGCGAGGATCATGAACTCCTCGATGAGCCGATGCGTCGAAAGGCGCGGCGGCACGACGATGCGATCCACCGTGCCGTCGGCTTTCAATAGAATCTTGCGCTCGGGCAGCTCCAGCTCCAGCGGCGCGCGGAGCTCGCGCGCCTGATCGGCCGATTTATAGGCGCGAAACAGCGGCTCCAGCACGCTGCTCATCAGCGGCGCGCAAATCTCGTCCGGCCGTCCGTCGAGCGCCTCCTGCGCCTGCGCGTAATTGAGCTTGGCCTTGGAGCGCATCATCACGCGATGGAACGTATGGTCGAGCTTATGGCCTTTGTCCGTGATGCGCATGCGCACGGCGAGCGCCGGCCGATCCTCGTGCGGCTTCAGCGAGCAGAGATCGTTGGAGATGCGCTCCGGCAGCATGGGCACGACGCGGTCGGGGAAATAGACCGAATTGCCGCGCTCCAGCGCATCCTTGTCGAGCGCCGAATGCGGGCGGACATAATAGGCGACGTCGGCGATGGCGACCGTCACGATATGGCCGCCGTCATTGTCCGGCGCGGTGTCCGGCTCGGCGAAGACGGCGTCGTCATGGTCCTTGGCGTCGGGCGGATCGATGGTGACGAGCGGCAGCTCGCGCCAATCCTCGCGATGCGCCTCGAGGCGCGCGGCCTTGGCCGCCTCGGCCTCGGCGATCGCCTCGGCGCGGAACTCGTCCGGAATGCCGTGGACGCGCAGCGCGATCATGCTGATCGCCTTTTCCGTCGCCAGCGAGCCGAGCGTCTCGCGCACGCGGGCGCGCGGCGCGCCGAGCCGCGTCTTGCCGACGAGATCGACGGAGACCAGATCGCCGTCCTTCGCGTCGCCGCGATCCTCCGCCGCTATGGCGAGCTCGCGGCCGGCCTGCTTCTTTTCGACCGGCTCGATATGCGCGACGCCATTGGCGGCGATGCGCAGCACGCCCATGATGCGCGCGCGCGCCTTGGACAGCAGCTTCACGACGCGGCCTGCGTAGGGCGGATCATTCGGGCCGGCGTCGCGGTCCGGCTCGGCGCGCACCAGCGCGCGGTCGCCGACGCCGGGCAGAGGCTCGCCGGGCTTGGGCCGGCGCGGCGCGGAGATGCGGATGCGGGGAGGGGGGCCGAGCTCGTCGGCGTCCCATTCGGCCGGCGCGGCGATCAGCTCGCCGTCGTGGTCGCGTCCCACTATGTCGGCCAGCACCACGGCGGGCAGCACGCCCGGGCGGGTGAGCCGCTTGCCGCGCCGCTCCAGCGCGCCTTCGGACTCGAGCTCGGCCAAGAGGCGCTTCAGCCCGATCCGATCGGCGCCTTTGACGCCGAAAGCGCGCGCGATCTCGCGCTTGCCGATTTTTCCCGTATTGCCGGCGCGGCTCATCGCCTCGCGCTCGCGGGCGATGAAGGCGAGAATGTCCTCTCGGGACGGAAGGGCGGGCGGAGGCGAGACGAGCTCGCGGGGCTTTCTGGTCAAAGTGGGTCTCGAGGGCCGCGGAATCGTCCCGCCGACGGGCGCCGGGACGTCGATATATACACTGAGCGCCGGCCGGCGCGCGTCGATGTTTCGCGCTCCGTTTACGCTTTCTCGAGGTTATCGGACGTCAATCGTAATTGTCCGGATCGATTTAGGGCCGGATGAGAAATTTCTCGTAAGCATAAGCTGTTCTGTTTGCACAAACCTCGAGAGCCCCAAAATGCAGCCTGTATCCGAATCGGCTCGCTCTTTCGCTCAGGATCGCGGCGGAAATATCGCGATCATATTCGGTCTGAGCTTCGTGCCGGTCATCATGATGATCGGCGCGGGCATCGATTACGGCCGCATCGCCGCGGCGCGCGGATCGCTGCAGCAGGCGGCGGACGCCGCTGTGCTCGCCGTGGCCAAGGGCATCGTCACCGCCACGACCGACCAGCAGGCGCGCAGCCAGGCGCAGGTCTATCTCACCGCCAATTACCGCAACGCCACGGCGACGGTGACATCGGCGACCATCGCCACGGATCGGCTGTCGCTCTGCATCTCGGCGCAGGCCCAGGTCGCGACCACCATCATGCAGATCGCCCGGACGAGCACGATGTCGACGCAAGTGACCGCCTGCGCGGCGCTGCAGGGCGGCATCAGCTCGACCGACACCTACGAGATCGCGCTGGTGCTGGACAATTCCGGCTCGATGAGTGAGAGCACCAGCGGCACGACGAAGATCAAAGCGTTGCAGACTGCGGCGACGAGCTTCGTCGGCACCTTGTTCACCAAGGCGCCGGGGCGGGTGAAATTCTCGGTGGCGCCCTTTGCGGGTGGCGTCGTCGCCCTTGACCCTACTGTGTCGACCAACCGCGCACTCTCGTGGATCGATCTGAACGGGGCCAATTCTCAGCACTGGGTCGCTTTCGGGGGCAAGACCGCAGCCACCGCTGCGGGATTCAAGACCCGATTCGACATTTTCAACAAGCTCAAGAGCCGTAACTCTGCGCTCGATTGGCGCGGATGTTTCGAAGAGCCGGCCTATCCGTACAATGTTCAAGATTTGTCGGTCTCTACGACCAATGCAGAAACGCTCTTCGTCCCGTATCTCGCTCCAGACGAGCCGGACGCCTCTGACTATGGATGGAACTATTACGGGAATAGCTATCTGGACGACAATGGTTCTTGCAGCAGCAAGAGTGCAAACGACGATTGGAGCGAGCTTACGCATGTGTGCAAATATTCCGCGACCGGCTCGCTTCGCGGAAGTTATGGTCCAACGGACTTCTACGGTCCAAACCAGTTCTGCCCCGACAACTCGACTCAGACGGTTCTACAGCTCACATCCACACAGACGTCTGTTAATAGCAAGATCAGCCAGCTCGCCGCCAACGGTAATACGAACCTGCATGCCGGCTTCATGTGGGGATGGCGGACGATCTCTCCGGTGGGGCCGCTCTCGCAGGGCAGGGCCTATAGCGCATCCGGAAATCACAAAATCATGGTTTTCATGACCGACGGATTCAACAATTGGGGAACGCAGACCCGGACCGTCGTCGGATCGGACTATGAATCGCTCGGCTACTACACCTATAATGGCTCGGCAAACGCGCGGCTTCCAGATGGCACGTCAGGCGACAGGGTCAATTATCAGACGGCCTTGACCGTGGCGGCCGGTAGCAAATACAGCTATCTCTCGACCTCGCGTGTCGCCGAGGATGATCTGACGCTTGAGGCCTGCACGAACGCCAAAGCGGCGGGTGTCGAGATTTTCACGATCGGCTTCTCGATCCCGAGCGATCCGATCGACGATCAGGGTCTGACGCTGCTGAAGAACTGCGCCACCAATACGGCGCATTATTTCGCGGCGACCGACGTCGCCAGCCTCAACCTCGCCTTCTCGACGATCGGCACCGGGCTCGGCTCGCTACGGCTGTCGCAGTGAGGGACAGCGCGGCCGCCCGTCCGGCGGCTGCGCTTCTCACTTTCCCGAGGCGGCTTTCTTCACGGGCTTCTTGGCCGGCGCCTTCGGGGCGGCGGCCTTTTTCACGGGGGCTTTTTTCACAGGCTCGGAATCGGCGAAGGGAACTTCGTCGCTCTCTTCGATGTCCTTCTTGCCAACCTCCTTCTTGACGGCCGCCTTTTTCGCCGGGGCCTTGGTCTTGGAGGCGGGGGAGGCGGCCTTTTTGGCCGGCGCCTTCTTCGCCTTCACGGGGCCGCCCTTCTCCTCGATCAGCCGAATCGCGTCCTCGAGCGTCACATCCTCGACGCCCATGCTCTTGGGAAGCGTGGCGTTGACCTTGCCGTGATTCACATAAGGACCGTAGCGGCCGGCGCGCACGGTGATGGCGCCGCCCTGCGGATGGTCGCCGAGCGACTTGCCGCTGGCGGCGGCGGCGCCGCTCGCCTTGGCGGCCAGCAGCTCGACGGCCTGCTCTATCGTCAGGCTCGTCGGATCGGTTCCCTTGGATAGCGTCGCATTGACCTTGCCCCAATTCACATAGGGGCCGAACCGTCCGCTCTTCACGCTGATCTCGCCGCCTTGCGGATGATCGCCGAGCGCGCGGCCCGGGTCCGAGGCGCGGCCGAAGCGCGAGCCGCCGCCGCCGCTCTCCTTGGTGACGATCAGATCGATGGCGCGATTGCCGCCGATCGAGAGAATATCGTCGTCGCGGCCGAGATTGGCGTAGGTCTTCCCATGCTGGACATAGGGGCCGAAGCGGCCGATGCCGGCGAGGATCGGCTCGCCGCTCTCGGGATGTTTCGCCACCTCGCGCGGCAGCGACAAGAGGCGGATCGCCTGCTCGAGCGTGAGCTCGTCGGATTTGATGCTCTTGGGGATGGAGGAGCGCTTGGGCTTCTCGCCTTCCTCGGTCGCCTCGCCCTCCTGCACGTAATCGCCGAAGCGGCCACCGCGCAGCGTGATCTCGGCGCCGCTGTCGGGGTCCTGTCCCAGCACCCTCACGCCTGGACGCGCGCCCTCCGCCGCGTCGCCCGTGGGCGGCGACAATGTGCGGGTGAAGCGGCATTCCGGATAGTTGGAGCAGCCGATGAAGGCGCCGAATTTGCCGAGCTTCAGCGACAATTGCCCGGCGCTGCAGGCCGGGCAGGCGCGGGCGTTCGAGCCGTCGGGCTTGGCCGGGAAGATATGCGGGCCCAAAAGATCGTTGAGGCTGTCGAGCACCTGGGTGGTGCGCAGCTCCTTGGTGCCGTCGACGGCGCCGGAGAAAGCGGCCCAGAAGTCGCGCAGCACCTCTTTCCAGTCGATCTCATTGTTGGAGACCTTGTCGAGCTTCTCCTCGAGATCGGCGGTGAAGTCGAACTCGACATAGCGGGAAAAGAAGCTCTCCAGAAAGGCCGTCACGATGCGGCCCTTGTCCTCGGGGACCAGGCGTTTCTTGTCGAGGCGCACATAATCGCGCTCGCGCAGCACGGCGAGCGTCGAGGCGTAGGTGGAGGGGCGGCCGATGCCGAGCTCCTCCATGCGCTTGACCAGCGTCGCCTCGGTGAAGCGCGGCGGCGGCTCGGTGAAATGCTGGCCTGCCTCGATCTTCTCGCGCGTCGCCGGCTCGCCGGGGCTCATCGGCGGCAGGCGGCCGCCATCCTCGTCGGCCTCGTCGTCGCGGCCTTCCTGATAGAGCTCGAGAAAGCCGGAGAAGCGCACCACCTGGCCGGAGGCGCGCAGCTCGAGGCTCCGTTTGCCGACGAGGGCGTCGATGTCGACAGTGGTTCGCTCGAGCTCGGCGGACTCCATCTGGCTGGCGATGGTGCGGGTCCAGATCAGCTCATAGAGCTTGGCCTGCTCCGGCTCGAGATGCTTGGCGACATGCTTGGGCAGGCGCGAGAGGTCGGTCGGGCGGATCGCCTCATGCGCCTCCTGGGCGTTCTTGGCCTTCACCGTATATTTGCGCGGAACCTTCGGTACGAAGCGCTCGCCATATTCCTTGGCGATGACCTTGCGCGCCGAGGCGATGGCCTCGGGGGCCATATCGACGCCGTCGGTTCGCATATAGGTGATGAGACCGGCCGTCTCGCCGCCGATGTCGACGCCCTCATAGAGGCGCTGCGCGATGCGCATGGTCTGCGCGGGGGCGAGACCGAGCTTGCGCGAGGCCTCCTGCTGCAGCGTCGAGGTGGTGAAGGGCGCGTAAGGGTGCCGCTTGACCGGCTTGGCCTCCACCGACCGAATGGTGAAGCTCGCGCTCTCGAGCGCGTTTTTGAAGTCCTCGGCCTCCTGGCCGGAGCCGATGTCGAGTCGCGCGATCTTCTTGCCGTCGGCGCCCGAGAGGCGGGCGGTGAAAGCGTCGCCCGCCTTGGTTTTGAGATGGGCGACGAGCGACCAATATTCGCGGGTGACGAATTTCTCGATCTCGAGCTCGCGGTCGCAGACGAGGCGCAGCGCCACCGATTGCACGCGGCCGGCCGAGCGGGCGCCCGGCAGCTTGCGCCACAGCACCGGCGAGAGCGTGAAGCCGACGAGATAGTCGAGCGCTCGTCTCGCGAGATAGGCGTCGACCAGCGCCTGGTCGATCTCGCGCGGATGCGCCATCGCCTCTGTAATGGCGTCCTTGGTCACGGCGTTGAAGACGACGCGCTCGACGCGCTTGTCGCCGAGCGCCTTCTTCTTCTTCAATATGTCGAGCAGATGCCAGGAGATGGCCTCGCCCTCGCGATCCGGATCGGTCGCCAGAATGACCTTGTCGGCGTTTTTGACGGCTTCGGCGATCGCCGAGATGCGCTTGGCCGATTTGGCGTCGCTCTCCCATTTCATCGCGAAATCCTCGGCCGGATCGACCGAGCCGTCCTTGGGCGGCAGGTCGCGCACATGGCCGTAGCAGGCGATCACATTGAAATCGCGGCCGAGATATTTGTTGATCGTCTGGGCCTTGGCGGCCGATTCGACGATGACGACATTCATCGAGCAGTCCTTCAGAAATCCGGTCGCGGGCGGCCCGCCTGGGGCGTTGCCGGGGGCCCGGCCCGCGGTTGGGGCGCGAACATGGGCAAAAGGGGGGCGTCCTGTCAAATAGGGGGTGAGACGATCCCGCGGCCGCCCGCCGCGCGCCCGACCTCGACCGCCGATTGCGGCGCCACACATTTTCGTCCCCATCGGCGCTCTATGCAGGGGCGAAATCGGGGCGGGACGGCTATAGTCCGCGTGAGAAAGCGCAGCCGAGGCCGCGTCCGCGCCCGAAGGCTTTTCTTACGGAAAGAATTCGCAATGGCCCGATCGAAATTCACCACCGACGATCTCGGCGCGGCGCGCGAGGCGGGGATCATAGACGCCGCCGCCCATGAGCGGCTCACGCGATTTCTCGCAGAGCGCGAATCGGCCGAGCGGGGCGCGACGCCGGAGGGCGCGGCGCGCTTCGATGTCGTCAATGTGCTCTGGTATATGGGCGCGCTGATCGTGATGGGCGCGATGAGCCTGTTCAGCACGACCGCCTTCGGCCTCTGGGGCCCGCGCGCGCTCATGCTCACCTCGCTGGCCTATGGCCTCGGCTTTTCCGCGGCGGGCGCCTGGCTGTGGCGGCGTCGCGGCCTGCGCACGCCCGCGGGACTGCTGGTGACCTGCGCCGTCTCCATGGCGCCGCTGCTCGTCTTCGCCCTCCAGCTGCTCGGCGGCCATGATCCGACCGAAGCCGCGCCCTATCGTGATTTTTACGTCTGGATCAGCTCGAGCTGGCTGCCCATGGAGCTCGGGACCATTGCGGCGGCGCTCGTCGCCCTCGTCTTTTTCCCCTTTCCTTTCCTAACCATGATCATCGCCTTCGCTCTGTGGTTCATGTCGATGGATCTGGCGCCCTGGCTGGTCGGCGAAGAGCATTTCTCCTATCAGCAGCGCGCCAATGTGAGCCTTGCTTTCGGCGCGCTCGTCATCGCTGTGGCCTGGCTCGTCGATCTGAAGCGGTGGCGGGGCGGGGACTTCGCCTTCTGGCTGCATCTTTCCGGGCTTCTGGCCTTCTGGGGCGGGCTGACGGCGCAGCACAGCGGCGACGAGATCGGCAAGGCGCTCTATTGCGCGATCAATCTCGGGCTGCTGCTGCTGTCGCTGGTGTTCATGCGCCGCGCCTATGCCGTTTTCGGCGCTTTCGGGGTCACGCTCTATCTCGGCCATCTGGCGGCGGAGGTGTTCAAGGATTCGATTCTCTTTCCCTTCGCTCTGTCGGGAATCGGCGTCGCGGTGATCGCCGCCGGCCTGTTGTTTCATCGTCACGGCGCGCGGCTCGGCGCGGCGATCGGCGCGGCCCTGCCGGATTACGTGCGGGGATTGCGGCCAGCCCATGCGCGCGAAGGAGTTTGAAATCGCGCGGGAAGGGGTTTGAATTGGCGCGGGAAGCGGTTTGAAAATGGCGCGGGGAGGGGGCCCGAGCGGCGCGAAAGCGCTCTGATCGGCGATTGCGCTTCGCGGGCGGCCGGTCTATATGGAGAACATTCCCCGCATGGTTATCCGTAAATATCGCGGCTTCGGCCCCGCGGCGCGGGCGCGGCTTATCCGCGCATGGGCCATGCGGCGCATTGACCTCTGAAGGAGAATCGATCGATGAGCAACGCTCCGCTCATGCCCAAGGCGACCGCCGTCTGGCTCGTCGAGAACACGTCGCTCGCCTTCGACCAGATCGCCGATTTCTGCAAGCTCCACCCGCTCGAGGTGAAGGGCATCGCCGATGGCGAGGTCGCCGCCGGCATTCGCGGGCTCGATCCGATCACCTCCGGCCAGCTCTCGCGCGAGGAGATCGCGCGCGGTGAGAGAGACACCGCTCATCGGTTGTCGCTCCTGGTCTCCAAGGTCAAGGTTCCGGAGGTCAAGCGTCAGCGCGGGCCGCGCTACACGCCGCTGTCGCGCCGCCAGGACCGGCCCAACGCCATTCTCTGGCTGGTGCGCAACCATCCCGAGCTCAAGGATGCGCAGGTCATGCGCCTCGTCGGCACGACGAAGAGCACGCTGAAGGCGGTGCGCGAGCGCACCCATTGGAATTCCGCGGCGCTCGCGCCCATGGACCCGGTGACGCTCGGCCTCTGCTCGCAGATCGATCTCGATTTCGAGGTCAATCGCGCCGCCAAGGACCGCCCCGCCATGCCCGAGGAGCAGGGCCAGACCTTGCAGCCCGCCGAGATCACGACCGCGCCCCGTCACGAGCCGACGACGACCGAGGACGTCTTCGGCAAGCGCCCGCCGCCGGCGCCGGTCGAGGAGGAGGATCACTTCGACGCCGACCGCGTGTTCGGCCGCTTGAAAAGCCTCGACTTCGACGACTGAGGAGGGGGGCGCGACAATCTGGCGCATTTACCGCAGGCGGCGCCTTGTGATTATTTGCGCGCAGGTCGAGCCGCTCGCGGCGTCTCACGCAGAGGCGGGTCGACAAAAAGCAACGCCAGCGACTGGCGGTCGCCGGCGTTGCTATTCGGACGTGTCGTCAGGGAGCCTGCAGACTGGACCCCGGTGTTGCGCCCAAAGGGGGAGAAGCGAACGGCTCGTGCTTTTATTTGAAGTAGAAGCCGAGGATGCCGCCGGCGAGCGCGCCGACAATGGCCGCGGAAAGCGTATTGGCGACGCCGCCGAGGCCAGCAGCGCCGAGGCCGCCGAGCAGAAGGGCGCCGACGCCCGCGAAAATATAGACGGTGGTGTTGAGTTCGAATTCGCGTTCAGCCATTGGTGTCACTCCTTTGGTTTCCAGAACGTCCCGCCTTATCGTTTGCTCGGTGGCGGGTGCGCTCCTGCCCCTCTCTGCGGGGCTGTCTTGTCGACGATGGCGAGCCTAACATAACCTTGTCGACTGTCCAGTTCGCTCCGCGCGCCGATTTTCAAGAAAATGCGGCGTTTTTTCCCATATCGAACCGATTCAATCGCTTGGCGCCGCGCGTGCCGAGGCCCGCGATATCGCAAAATCGGCGAGTCGGCGCGATCCGGCTTGGAATGACTCCGCCTCGGCGCTTATATCCCGCGCTATGACAGCCGAAACCGCCTCCCCCGAGTCTCGCTCCTGGCGCCGCGCGTTCGACGCGCTCGCGCCCCTCCTTCCTTACGCCCTTCGCTACAAGGGCCGAATCGCGCTCGCCCTGGTCGCGCTGGGCGTGGCGGCGCTTTCGACGCTGACCCTGCCGCTCGCCGTGCGCGGCATGATCGATCACGGATTTTCCAGCGACGATCCTTCCGCCGTGAACGCCTATTTCGGCGCGATGGTGGTCGTCGTCGCGATTCTGGCTCTCGCCTCGGGCTCGCGCTATTATCTGGTGATGACATTGGGCGAGCGAATCGTCGCCGATCTGCGCGGCGATTTTTTCCGCCATCTCACACTGCTCGACGCTTCCTTCTACGACAAGTCGAGAACGGGCGAGCTGACCTCGCGCCTCACCGCCGATACGACGCAGCTGAAATCCGTCTTCGGCTCCTCCGTTTCGATCGCATTGCGCAATATTTTCATGTTCGCCGGCGCGGTGGCGATGATGATTCTGACGAGTCCGAAGCTGACCGGCGTCGCGCTCACGGCGATTCCTTTCATCATCCTGCCGCTCATCGCCTCGGGACGCGTGATGCGGCGGCGTTCGCGCCATGCGCAGGATCGGCTGGCCGCGGCGAGCGCCTACGCCACCGAAAATCTCGCGGCCGTGCGCACCATGCAGGCCTGCAATGCGCAGCAGGTCGCGGCAGAGCGATTCGCAGAGGCCGCCGAAGGGGCCTATACGGCCGCGCGCGACGCCACGCAGACGCGCGCCTTGGTCACCTCGGTGACGATTTTTCTCGCCTTCGGCAGCGTTGTCGCCATGTTGTGGTTCGGCGCGCAGGATGTGCTGGCGGGCCGCATCACCACCGGCGTTCTCTCGCAATTCGTGCTCTACGCCGTGCTGGCGGCGAGCTCGCTCGGAGAACTGTCGCAGGTTTGGAGCGAGGTGTCCGCGGCCGCTGGGGCCGCCGGCCGCATCGGCGAGATTCTCGCCGTTCGCCCCGCCGTCGAGCCGCCCGCCGTTCCGTTGCATCTGCCTGCGCCGGTGAGCGGCCGCATCGTCTTCGACGACGTCGGCTTTTCTTATCCGGCGAGCGCGGGCGCCCCGGCCGTCGAGGGGTTGCGCTTTTCCGTCGCGCCGGGCGAGCGCGTCGCCATCGTCGGCCCGTCGGGCGCCGGCAAGTCGACGGTTTTCCAGCTGCTCGAGCGATTCTATGACGTGTCGGCGGGCGCGATCACCATCGACGGCGTGGATCTGCGCGCGCTCGATCCGCTCGAATTGCGTCGCGCCATCGCGCTGGCGCCGCAGGACCCCGTCGTTTTCGGCATGACGGTCGCGGAAAATATCGCCTATGGCCGCGAAGGCGTTCCGCGACACGCGATCGTCGCGGCGGCCGAGCGCGCGCAAGCGGCGCAATTCATCGAGGCTCTGCCGCAGGGCTATGACACCGAGATCGGCGAGCGGGGCGTCACGCTCTCTGGCGGCCAGCGCCAGCGCCTCGCCATTGCCCGCGCCATTCTCGCCGATGCGCCGATCCTGCTGCTCGACGAGGCGACCTCGGCGCTGGACGCCGAGAATGAGGCGCTGGTGAAGGAGGCGCTGCATGATGTGATGCGCGGCCGCACGACGCTGGTCATCGCCCATCGGCTCGCCACCGTGCTGGAGGCGTCTCGCATTCTGGTGATGAGCGGCGGGCGCATCGTCGAGGAGGGGACACACGCCAGTCTCGTGGCCGACGGCGGCCTCTATGCGCGGCTGGCGCGTCTGCAATTCGATACGAGCGCGGAAGCGGCGGCGCTGGAGGAGGTCTGACAGGGCGCTCTCTCCTGCGAAGTGGGGGAGAGCGGGGAGGCGGCGACGGCGGCTGCGATCGAGTTGTCCACCGCCGTCTCGCGCAGATTTTGCCTTCCGTCACATTGGTGCTATGAGCACGCGCCAACCCGGAAGACGGCTCGCGTCGCCGTTTTTTCGTCGTCCGGCCTCGAGCATGGCCGGTTTTTGCGCCCCCGAGGGAGTTGGCTCCATGACATCTTACGCACGACCGCCGTTGCACGAGGCTCTGACCTTCGACGATGTGTTGCTGCGTCCGAGCCATTCGCTGGTCATGCCGTCGCAGGTCGATATCTCGACGCGGCTGACGCGCGACATCACGCTCAATTTGCCGATCATCTCCTCGGCCATGGACACGGTGACCGAGGCGCGGCTCGCCATCGCCATGGCGCAGGCCGGCGGATTGGGCGTCATCCACCAAAACCTCACCCCCGCCGCCCAGGCCGCCGAGGTGCGCAAGGTCAAGCGCTACGAGAGCGGCATGGTGGTCGATCCGATCACCATCTATCCGGACGAGACGCTCGCCGATGCGCTGGCGCTGATGGCGCGCTATGGCATTTCCGGCATTCCGGTGGTCGAGCGCGGCCATGGCGAGAAGGCCGGCAGACTGGTCGGCATTCTTACCAATCGCGACGTGCGTTTCGCCGATAATATGCGCGAGCCGGTCGCCGAGCTGATGACCAAGCAGCTCATCACCGTGCGCGAGGGCGTCGACCAGGAGGAGGCGCGCCGCCTGCTGCATCAGCACCGCATCGAGAAGCTGCTCGTCGTCGACGAGGATTATCGCTGCGTCGGCCTCGTCACGGTGAAGGACATAGAGAAGGCGACGCTGCATCCGCACGCCGCCAAGGACGGCGAGGGCCGCCTGCGCGTCGCCGCCGCCGCGACTGTCGGCGATCGCGGCTATGAGCGCGCGCTGCAATTGATCGACGCCGGCGTCGATCTCATCGTCATCGACACGGCGCATGGCCATTCGCAGGCGGTGCTCGATCAGGTCGGCCGCATCAAGAAAGTCTCCAATAAAGTCTCGATCGTCGCCGGCAATATTGCGACGCGGGAAGCGGCCAAGGCGCTGATCGACGCGGGCGCCGATGCGGTCAAGGTCGGCATAGGCCCCGGCTCCATCTGCACGACGCGCATCGTGGCGGGCGTCGGCGTGCCGCAGCTCACGGCGATCATGGACGCCGCCGAGGAGGCGCATAAGCTCGGCGTGCCGGTCATCGCCGATGGCGGCGTGAAATATTCGGGCGATCTCGCCAAGGCCATCGCGGCCGGCGCCTCGGTCGTGATGATCGGGTCGCTGCTCGCGGGCGCCGAGGAGGCCCCCGGCGAAGTGTTCCTCTATCAGGGCCGCTCCTTCAAATCCTATCGCGGCATGGGCTCCGTCGGCGCGATGGAGGCGGGCTCGGCCGCCCGCTATTTCCAGCAGGATGTGAAGGAGAGCCTCAAGCTGGTGCCGGAAGGCATAGAGGGCCGCGTGCCGTTCCGCGGGCCAGTGGCGCCGATCCTCTATCAGCTCGCCGGCGGGCTGCGCGCGGCCATGGGCTATGTCGGCGCGCCGACCATCCCCGAGTTCCAGGCCAAGGCGGAATTCGTTCGCATCACCAACGCCGGCCTGCGCGAGAGCCACGTCCACGACGTGTCGATCACGAGAGAGAGCCCGAACTATCCGACCGGCGCCTGACATGCGCTCGCTTGTCCTCGGAGCAGGGGCCGTCGGCGGCTATTTCGGCGGACGGCTCGTGGAGGCCGGCGCGGATGTGACCTTTTTCGTGCGGGAGGCGCGGGCGCGGCTCCTCGCCGAGCACGGGCTCGCGATCGAGAGCGCGCTCGGCGGCGCGCGGCTCGCGGCGAAAGCGGTCTTCGATCCGAGGACGCTCGCGCCCTTCGACCTCGTGATCTTGACCTGCAAGGCCTATGATC
This sequence comes from Methylosinus sp., assembly GCF_036560965.1. NCBI lineage: Bacteria > Pseudomonadati > Pseudomonadota > Alphaproteobacteria > Hyphomicrobiales > Methylocystaceae > Methylosinus > Methylosinus sp. The sequence continues at coordinate 101,524 of NZ_DATBQF010000021.1, forward strand.
TGGACGAAGCGCTGGAGACGATCGCGGGAGCGGTCGGTCCGGGCACGGGCGTGCTGCCGCTGCTCAATGGTCTCGCGCATCTCGATCGTATCGCGTCGCGCTTTCCGCAGGCGCATGTCTTCGGCGGCGTGGCGCGGATCAGCGCGACGCTCGACGAGGGTGGCGTCATCCGGCATTTCGGCGAATTGAACCGCATCGATTTCGGCGCGCGCGACGGCGGGACGGACGCCCGGCTCGCGGAATTGCACGCCGCTTTCGCGCAGACGCCCGTCGAGGCGCGTCTTTCGAGCGAGATAGAGCAGGAGCTCTGGGATAAATTCGTGTTTTTGGCGACGTTCGCCGGAATCACCAGCCTCATGCGCGCGAGCATAGGGACCGTGCTGGAGACGCCCGCGGGCGAGGCGCTGATCCTGCGCCTTCTCGCCGAATGCGAGAGCGTCGCGCGCGCCGAGCGCCACGCGCCGCAGACGGAGACATTCGCCGCGCTCCGCGTGGAATTGATGCGGCGCGGCTCGCCGCTCAAATCCTCCATGCTGCGCGACATCGAGCGGGGAGGGCGCACGGAGGGCGAGCATATACTCGGCGACATGCTCGCGCGCGCGCATCGGGCCGGCGTGGAGGCGCCCGTTCTGGAGATCGCCGCGACGCATGTTCACGCCTATGAGATCGCCCGCGCGGTCTAGCCGTTCATTCGGAGCGAGTTTTCACCGCCGGAACGATTCCGTTGACGTAGAAAGCGCGCTAGCGGCACGAAATTCGCGTAAATCCCGGACTGCCAGGCGACGGGCGCCGGCGACCGGGGACAAGACAAATGACCGATCCGAGCGCGAGCCTCGCCAAGGCGGAGGAGCAGGTGCTCGCCGCTGCGCGGCGCAATTTCGACAGCTTTTTCCGCTGGATCGCTTTTCTCGACGATTCGATCAAGAAGGATATCGGCCCGAAGTTCGGCGTCGATCTGGCGCTGAAGGCGAGCGCCGTCGAGCAGAAGGCGATGGGTCTGCTCTTCGTTTCGCGCCCGCTGAAGGAGCCGCTGCCGATTCCCTTCGAGATCGAGGGAACGACGATCCGTTTCGGCCATCCGAAATTCGAGCGCGACGACGAGGCGACGGGCGAGAAAACCAGCCGCTACGACCTCTCCACCGTCGACGATGTGAACCGCATTCTCAGCAATGTGGTGCAGGATTACATCGGCTGAGCCGAAGGGGAAATGGGCTGAGCCGAAGGGGGCATGGGCTGCGCTGGCCGGCGCATGGCACGTCGATTGCTATCTAATTCTGAGACAAGCAATCAGACGGGCCTCGGTCCTTTCACGGGGACTCGGCCCTTTGTCGGAGATCGGACATGCTGCCGCAAGTCGTCATGGTCGATGGCGTCCCCAGATGCGTCATTCGCCCGACCGATCAGAAAGCGCTCGATCGCTTCGTGCGCAACAGCCGGAAATGGCTCCAAGCCGGCCAATCTGACGCCAAATGCACCTACCGCCCGGCCGATGACTCGGAGACGGCCTTTTGGAAGGACGCCTTCGAGCTGCACAAGGCCGCGGGCGCCGACGACGAGAGCTTTTTCGGCATTCCCTTCGTCGCCTCGCCGGTCGTGGCGACGGCGTCGGAGTAGAAACGCTTCAGTCGACGCTGCAACGGATCGGCGCGGGCGCGGGCGCGCTCTCCTGCGCCGCCGCGGCTGCGAGCGCCATCGGACATTTGGCGCAGTCGTGACCGCTGCAGCCCGCGCAGGGCGACGGCGCCGCTGCGGCCTCGACCGGGGCCGATGCGCCGGCGACGCCGGCCGCGTCCGCGCCCGGCTGGTCGCTTGCCGCGGCCAAGGCTGCGCCCGCGATCAGCAGAGCGGGCAGGGCGAGAGCGAAGGATTTCGACATGGCGCGTCTCCTCGATCCCGCCGTCCTCAATGCTGACCCGGCGCGAGCTTCACGCCGCGCCGCTCGAATGTGATGTAGGAGACGAGCGCCGTCATGCGCGGATCGTCGGGCGCGAGATTGGCGCCCTGGAGCGGATTGCGAATGCACCAATTCACCATCTCGAACAGCTGCGCCACCTTGCCGAGCTGCTTCTGGAACTTCGGATAGGTCTCGGGGTGCGTGTTGGCGGCGTTGGGGTGACATTGCGCGCAGGCGACGCCATTGGTCCCGAGCGCGCCGCTCGTCCATAGCTCGCGGCCTTTCGCCGCCACCAGATCGAATTCCTTCTGATAGCGCTCGATATCGGTCTTGGTGAATTCGTCGGCGCGCGTCGCCGTCGCGCCGATCGTCGCGAGGCCGAGAGCGAGAAGCAGTGTCGAGCGAAGCATTGCGAACTCCGATCAATATTGATTTTGCGGCAGACGACGCTGCGTCGGCTCCTGATAGGCGACATCGACCGGATGCCCGGCCTTGTGATCGAAGGCGACGGTGCGCTGATCATTGTCCCAGAGCTGATAGCGCGCGGTGACGCGGCCAGAGCCCATGTCGATCAGCTGCCAGCCGGTGGCGTCGCGCTCGAAGAAGGGATCGGCGCGGTTCATCGGAATGGTGAGCACGGGCAGATGGCTCTCCGCCTGCGCATAGCTCTGCGGATAGGGCCAGGGCCAGGCTGTCGCCATCACCGAATTGAAGCTGATGTTGCCGATCTGATTGTATTGGATCTGATGGACATGGCCGTAGATGACATTGACGCTGTCGAAGGGCGCGAGCAGCGCCTGCACCTCCTCGGCGTCGTCGGTCCAGAAATTCCAGCCCTTGTAGATCTTTTGCAGCGGCGAATGGGAGAAGACGACGAGCGGCGTCTTCTTGTCCAGCTTGGCGAGATCATTGGCGAGCCATTTGCGCTGCTTGTCGCCGACCATGAAGGGCGAGCCATTGGGATTGTCGAGCCCGGCCATCTCCAGCATGCGCTGCTCGGCCGTCGGCCAGCGATGGAAGGTCCATTGCTCGCTGGTCAAAATCGAGTTCAGCACGACAAAATGCACGCCCTTATGATCGAAGCTGTAATAATGCGGGCCGTAGAGCTTGCTCCAATAATCGCCGAGGTCGAGATAATAATCGTGCTCGCCCATGACGGCGTGCAGTCTGCCTTTCAGCTTGGAGAGCATTTCGGCGCCGTGGTCGAGCTCCTCGCGCTTGCCGAGCTGGGCGAGATCGCCGCCGAAGATGACGAAATCGGATTCCGGCCTCACCAGATTGGCCTCGGCGACGGCGCGTTTCAGCCCCTGGTCCCAATTGCGCACGAAGCTCGCGCCTTTGATCTGCTGGATATGCGCGTCGGAAATATAGGTGAAGGTGAAGTCCTCCCGCTCGCCGCCGAAGGCGAGCGTGACCATGCTGATCGGCAGAGTGGTCAGCGCCGCGCCGGCGCCGGCTCCGGCGAGCACGCTGCGTCTGGTGACGAATTCGCTCATCTGCTCGGCTCCCTTTTCGCGATCGCGCCGCGTTCAGCTCATCTCGTTTTGGCGCCGAAATAGGCCGGCGTGGTGAGCGTCTCCATGAAGGCGACGAGATCGTCCATCTGCTGCTCGGTGAGGTTCAGCGGGCGAATGCCGCCGGAGAGATAATCATTCACCTGGGCCGGATCGCCCTCGCTGCGGCCGCCATTATTATAATGCTTGACGACATCCTTCAGCGTCCTCAGCGAGCCGTCGTGCATATAGGGCGCGGTCACCGCGACATTGCGCAGAGTCGGCGTCTTGAAGGCGCCGATGACGTCGAATTGGTCGGTGACGGCGAAACGTCCGAGCTCGGAGGTTTTAGGGTCGGTCAGCACGGCCTTGTCGACGTCCGCGCCTTTCGCCTTGGCGGTCAGGAATTCGGCGGAGAGACGCGGCACGTCGAATTGCGCCCGATTGATGCCGACGCCGATATTGTGAAAGCGATTGTCGGTGAACAGCGCCTGATCCTGCTCGATCACATGGCAGGAGACGCAACGGCCCTGGCCGACGAACACCTCGAAGCCGCGCTTGGCGGCCTCCGATATCGCATTCTCCTGATGGCCGAAGCGCCAGTGGTCGAAAGGCGAATCGGCGGAGACGATGGTGCGCTCATAGGCGGCGATGGCCTTCTTCACCTCCTCCATCGTCACGCCGTCGCCGGTCTTGCCGAAGGCTTTTTTGAAAAGCTCGACATAAAAGGGATCGGTGCGCGCTATGGCGAGGATCGGCTCATGCGTGGCCAAGCCCATCTCGACGGGATTGAGGAAAGGGTGCTGCGACTGATCCTCGAGCGAGGCGGAGCGTCCGTCCCAGAACAGCGTCGTGAAATAGGCCGAGTTGATGATCGTCGGCGCATTGCGCGTGCCGGTCTTCTTGCCGATTCCGTCGGAGGCGCGGATCCCCTCGGAGGTGCGCAGCGGACTGTCGGTGAAGGCGTGGTCGTCCTTGTGGCAGGTGGCGCAGGCGACCGCGCCGTCCGAGGAGAAACGCAGATCGTGGAACAGCCGATTGCCGAGGGCGATCTTGTCGCTCGACTGCGGATTGTCCGGGGGGATGGGGACCGGAGGCAGGCCCAGCGGCTCGGCGACAGCGACGCCCGCGAAACCCACGTTCGCGAAACCCGCGTTCGAAAGACTGAGCATTGCCGCGAGCATCGTCGCGGCGCGCTTGCGCACGGCCATGTCTTCCTCCCCGACTCGTCGCGCCCTGTCGGATGGACCCGCTTCTTTTCATCGGCGCGATGGTCTCGATCCTGCCTGGAATTTTTCTAATCGGCAAGGCTTCTCACGATTCGCGGAGAGATTTCATCTTCGCCTCGGCCAGCAACTGGAGCTGTGCAGCGCAAAAATATTTGCGCGCTCCGGGGCGAAAGCAATATCTGCGGCGGCAGAGGTGTCGCCAATTCGACATATTCGCGAAAATAGCAGCGTTATAGTTGCAATTACATGATTTCTCGTAATTTGCTGCATAATCGCCTTTGCCCGAGAGCCCAGCTTGTGGTAGGCGGGCGGCGGTTCGGGCCGAGGCTGTTTCGCAGCGCACGCTCGTTTCCCAATCGGAGGAGCCCTCGGAAAATGTCACGTGCATTCATCGCCACGCTGAGCGTGCTGGCGCTGTTCCCGTTCGCCGCCATCGCCGGCGATCTGCGGACGGACGCCAACGCCGTCTTCAAGCCCATCACCCCGGCCGCGGCCGCCAAGGCCGTCAAGAACAACGACCTCACGCCCGCCAAAATCGAGCTCGGCAAGCAGCTGTTCTTCGATCCGCGCATCTCCTCGAGCCAGCTCATCAGCTGCAACTCGTGCCACAATCTGAGCCTCGGCGGCGTCGACGCCGGCTCGACCTCTGTCGGCCATGGCTGGCAGAAGGGCCCGCGTCGCGCGCCGACCGTTCTCAACGCCGTGTTCAACGTCGCCCAGTTCTGGGACGGCCGCGCCGAGGATCTGAAGGCGCAGGCCAAGGGGCCGGTGCAGGCCGGCGTCGAGATGAACAACACGCCCGCCAATGTCGAGGCGACGCTGAACAGCATCCCGGGCTATGTCGCCTCCTTCCAGAAGGCGTTCCCCGGCGATAGCAAGGCCGCCAATTTCGACAATTTCGCCAAGGCGGTCGAGGCCTTCGAATCGACGCTGGTGACGCCCAACTCGCGCCTGGACAAATTCCTCGGCGGCGACGAGGCGGCGCTCGACGCGACCCAGAAGAAGGGCCTGCGCCTCTTCATGGACAAGGGGTGTAGCGGCTGCCACGACGGCGTGAACGTCGGCGGCGGCAGCTACATGCAGTTCGGCGGGGTGGAGAAGCCGGCGCCGGCCGTTCTGCCGGATGCCGACAAGGGACGCTTCGCCGTCACCAAGAGCCCGGCGGATGTGTTCTCCTTCCGCGTCGCGCCGCTGCGCAATGTCGCGCTGCGCGCTCCCTACTTCCACACCGGCCAGGTGTGGACGCTGGAGGAGGCGGTCTCGATCATGGCGAAAAGCCAGCTCGGCGTCGAGCTCGCGCCGGACGAGACCACGGCGATCGTCGCCTTCCTGGGCGCGCTGACCGGCGAGCAGCCGCATGTCGACTATCCGCTCCTGCCGGCGCGCACCAATGCGACGCCGCATCCGCAGCAGGATTTCGGCATGAAAATGGCTCACTGAGCGCTCCTCGGAGCGTTCCTCGCCCGAGCATAGGCAGAGCCTCCGCGCAGTCTCGCGCGGAGGCTTTTTCTTGCAAGGTCACGAATTTTTTTCTTGCAAGGTCATGAATTTTTCTTGCGGTCACGCCTTTGCAGTCACGAAATCGTACGTTTGTGTTCTTATGCTTCGACACGGCCATTTCGAAACGGAGCCGCGCATGACGCTCTCACGAGTTTTCGCCAAAGCCTCCGTCTGGCCGCTGCTCCTCGGCCTCGGCGGCTCCGCTCTCGCACAGGAGGCGTCGAATCCTTTCGCCGCGATCGGCCATATCGTCGTGATCTACACGGAGAACCGCAGCTTCGATAATGTCTTCGGCCTCTATCCCGGCGCCGAGGGGCTCGGCATCGGCGCCGATCGCTTCGCCCAGATCGACGTCGACGGCAAGCCGTTCGGCGAGCTGCCGCCCATTCGCGGCGAGAAGGGCGTCGACGGCCGCTTTCCCGCGGTGCTTCCCAATGCGCCTTTCCCGATCGACGCCTTTCTGCCCAATGCCGAGAAGACGCCGGATCTGACGCATGACTTCTTCCAGGAGAAGGAGCAGATCGACGGCGGCAAGATGGACCGTTTCGCCGCCGTTTCCGGAGCCGGCGGGCTGGTCATGGGCTATTACGACGGCCGCTCGCTCGCGCAATGGCGTCTCGCGGAGGAGTTCACGCTCGCCGATCATTTCTTCCACGGCGCCTTCGGCGGCTCCTTCGTCAATCATATGTTCCTCGTCTGCGCCTGCACGCCGACGTTTCCCGCGGCGCCGCCGTCGCTGATCGCCGAGGTCGACGAGACGACCGGCTTGCTCGCCCGCGCCGCGGATTCGCCGAGCAGCGCGCGGCTCGGCGCGCCGCGCTATCGAAAGCCCGGCCCGGTGACCAGCGACGGCTATGCGGTGAGCACGCTGCAGCCGCCGACGCCGCTGTCGCCGCTCGATGCGGCCACGCCGCCCGGGTTCGGCCTGCCGCCGCAGACGCTGCCGACGATCGGCGACCGACTTTCCGAAACGGGCGTGTCATGGGCCTGGTACGCCGGCGGCTGGAACGAAATGCGCGCCGGGCGCATTCGCCAGCGCGCCGCGCCGGAGTTTTTCCAGACGCATCACCAGCCCTTCCTCTATTTCGCGAATTTCGCGGACGGCACGCAGGCGCGTGAGCGGCATCTGAAGGACGCCGACGACTTCTTCGCCGCCGCGGAGGAGGGGACGCTGCCCGCCGTGTCCTTCTACAAGCCGGTCGGCAAATTCAACGAGCATCCCAATTACGCCGATCTGAAGACCGGCGACGCGCATCTCGCGGAGGTCGTCGCCCGGCTGCGGCGCAGCCCGAATTGGAAGGACATGCTGATCATCGTCACCGCCGACGAGAACGGCGGCGCCTGGGATCATGTCGCGCCGCCGACCATCGACCGCTTCGGTCCCGGAACGCGCGTGCCGACGCTGATTCTGTCACCCTTTGCGAAAAAGGGATTCGTCGATCGCACGATCTATGACACGGCGTCGATTCTGGCGACGATCGAGACGCGTTTCGGATTGGCGCCGCTCACCGCGCGCGACAGAGGCGCGGCGGATCTGCGCAATGCGCTCGAGACGACCATTGCAGCGCCGGGAAGCGCCACCCGCTGAACGGCGCCGCGCTGCGGCTCAAGTCATTCTGTCACAGCCCGGCCGGGGAGGTGTGTTCGAGGCAGCGGCGCCTGATCGATAGGCGCAGCTCATGCCACAACATTCTGAATAATGCTCAGTTCATATCGTCGCACGGGATTCGGAGGGGTTCCGGCGCGGATAGGACCGCCCGAAATTGCGGCGCCGCATAAACTACCTGTAAGAGCGCCATCTACTACTCTATAGATTGTTTTGACCCACCCTATTGGATATTGTCATTATTGGGCGGAACGGAAATGGTTGCGCCTCGCCGAACGAGGGCGTTTCGGATGGTTTGGCGCTGGGAGGCGCGAGGGCGTTCGGGGTTTTCGTTTCGCGCGGCGATTTCGAAAGAATTCGT
>NZ_DATBQF010000022.1:0-80058 GCF_036560965.1 Methylosinus sp.
CGAATTTCTATCGCCCGGCGGAAGTGGATATTCTGCTCGGCGATTCGTCCAAGGCGCGCAAGGCGCTGGGCTGGGCTCCCGAGACCTCGCTCGAGCAGCTCATCCACGAGATGCTCGACGCCGATCTCGAGCGGCTGAAGCGGGAACTGGCAACGCGATGACCGAGGAAGCGGCGTCCATCCCCGCGGGCCGTTTCGAACGCATATTGGTGACCGGCGGCTCCGGCTTCGTCGGGCGCCATCTGCTCGAGGGACTGGCGCGCGCCTATCCCGACGCGCAACGCATGTCGCTCGCGCGGGCGGGCGAGGCCCCCGCGCCCGGCTGGATTCCGAAAGCCTTCGACCTCCTCGATCCCGCGACGGTCGAGGCGACGATCGCCGAAGCGCGGCCGGATCTCGTCATCCATCTCGCCGCTCAATCCTCGGCGGCGAAATCCTTCACCGCCGCGGAGGAGACCTGGCGGGTCAATTTCATCGGCTCCTGCAATCTGGCCGCCGCGCTCGCGCGTCATGCGGCCGAGGCCGTCGTGATGTTCGCCTCGACGGCGGACGTCTATGGGTCGAGCCTCGGCGAAGGCGCGGCGCAAGAGACGATGATCCCGCGGCCGCTCAACGCCTACGCCCGCTCCAAGCTCGCGGCGGAGGCCATGCTCGCCGACGTGCTGCCGCAGACCGCGCGGCTCATCGTGGCGCGGCCCTTCAGCCATATCGGCCCCGGACAGGACAAGCGCTTCGCCGTCGCCTCCTTCGCCGCGCAGATCGTCGAGATCGAGAACGGCCACGCCGAACCGCGCCTTTCGGTGGGCGATCTGTCGGTGCAGCGCGATTTTTCGGACGTGCGCGACGTCATCGACGCCTATCTGCGGCTCATCGCCATCGCGCGCGATCTTCCCGCGCGCAATGTGTTCGACATCGCCTCCGGAGAAACGCGCTCGCTCGCGTCCCTGGTCGAGAGAATGCGCACGCTCGCGCGCCGCGATTTCGAGATCGTCGTCGATCCCCAGCGGCTGCGGCCGGCGGACATACCCTTCGCCCATTGCGCCGCCGCCAAGCTGCGCGCGGCGACCGGCTGGCGACCGCAGCGGACGATCGACGAGACGCTCGTCACCCTGCTCGATTATTGGCGCGCCGTCGCCGCCGAAGCGCCCAAATGACCGAGAGCGAGCGCGAGCGGCGTCTCGAGGAACGCCTCCGCCTCCTCGAGCATCAGCTCGACTATCTCAGGGCCGAGCTGCTGCATCTCGTCCATGAGCGCGAAAAAAACGTCTATTCCGCCGCTTGGCTGATCTTCCGTCCGCTGCGGCGCGTCGAGGCCGCGCTCGTCGACGCCGTCACGCCGCTGTTGCGCGGCTTCTTCCGCAAGCCCGCCGCGCCGGCGGCCGAGACCATCGTCGGCGCGCCTCCCGCGACGCGGGCGACGACAAAGCCGCAACGCCTGCTCGTCGATGTGACGGCCACCGCGCAGCGCGACGCCGGCACCGGCATACAGCGCGTCGTCAAGAAGATCACCCAGGCGCTCTATCGCGACGAGGCGCTTCCCATCCCGGCGATCGCCGTGCGCTGCGAGGGCGGCCGGCTGCTCACTTGCGAGGCCTTCGTCGCCGCTCTCATCGGCGGGCCGGCCGGCCGGGATCGGGAAATCGAGATCGAGCCCGGCGATCGCTTCTTCATGCTCTCCGACAGCTGGAACGCTTTCGAGGCGTTTCAGCCGGCGTTCGCCCGCATTCGCGCCGGCGGCGGCGAGATCGTCACCTGCATTTTCGATCTCATACCGGTCCTCCACCCGCACGCCTGCCATGAGGTGACGCCGCCGCGCTATGAGGCATGGCTGCGCCGCGCGCTGATCGAAAGCGACGCCTTTCTCGCCATTTCGCGCACTGTCGCCGAGGAGCTCGCGGACTTCGTCGAGCAAAATCGCCTGCCGCATCGGCCCGGGCTTTCGATCGGCTGGTTCCATTGCGGCTCGGACATTGCGGACGGCGCGCCGGCCGCGCCCCGGCCGGAGATCGCCGCGGCGGCCACGGGCGCCATGGTCCTGAGCGTCGGAACAGTGGAGCCGCGCAAGGGCCATCGCGTCGCGTTGCGCGCCTTCGAGGCGCTCTGGCGCGCGGGCCGCGACGCGCGGCTCGTCCTCGTCGGACGGCGCGGCTGGTTCGAGGAGGCGATCACCGCCGAAATCCGCGGCCATGCCGAATTCGGGCGACGCCTCTTCTGGTTCGACGACGTCGGCGACGCCGAGCTGGCCTTTCTCTACGATCGCAGCGCGGCGGCGCTGGTTCCCTCCTATGCGGAGGGTTTCGGCCTGCCCATCGCCGAGGCGGCGCGCCGCGGCCGCCCGGTGATCTGCAGCGACATTCCGGTGTTCCGCGAGGTCGGCGGCGCCGGGGCTCTCTATTTCCGCGTCAATGATCCGCACGCCCTGGCGGAGCGGATCATCGACGTCCTCGACGGCCGCGTCATCGCCGATCCTTCCGCCGTCAGCCGCTCCTCCTGGGCGGAGGCCGCACATCGCGTCGCGCAAGTGATCGCGACGGAGGATTGGAGCCGCAAGCTGCCGTGAGCCGTCGCTCACGCGCGGCGCGGGTCCTTGTTCCGCCGCGCCGGAAAGCATGATAGAGATGCGGTTGCGGCGGCGGCGCCTGCGGCTCTCTCGAACCGCAGGCTTCGCCGCTTTTGCGCCAGCGGGGGCGCCTGTCGCGACCCTCCGCCGACCAGGCTCCAACCCGATAGGCCGTTATATGTCGATCTCGTCGTCCATAAGCCTGCCGCCGACGCCCAAAGCGCTCCTCGACCTCATCAAGCTCGAGGCCGGCCCGGCGCCTCTGCCGGCTTCCCGGCTGGCGTTGTGGATCAGCCTCGGCGCCTATGTCGTCACGGAAGCCGGCGGACAGTTGCTCGCCAACGACATTCTTCTCCCCTCGGTCGTCTATGGGCTGCTGAGCGCCGTTCTGCTGGCCGCTCTGACCTTCGGCGCGCTGACCCTCGCCGGTACGCGCGACCGTTTCCAGCAGACGCTCATCGCCCTCGCGTCCACGGGCGCGATCATCGGCCTCGTCTCCATCGTGCTGTCGGCCGCCGTCGCGCAGATATTTCCGCCGCCGATGCCGGCCATGAAGCTCGTCGGCTTCGTGCTATTTCCGCTGGTGATGTGGAAGTTCACCGTCTATTTGTGGATCTTCCGCCACTCCGCGCTTCGCTTCATCCCGGCCTTCGCGCTCTCGGCGATCTATATCGGCTTCATACTGCTGATCCTGTCGCCGCTTCTGGTGCGCCTCTTCAGCTTCCTCTGACGGCTCGGCGCCCCCCGCCGCGCACGGTCGCGGCGGGGGCGCATTAAGCAAGCATTAAGTATAATCGCTTACTCATCGTTCATCACCCGCGTCGCGGCCCGCTCGAGGCCGCCCGGCGCGAAGCGAGGATGAACCAATGAGATTTTCCGGTTCCAGCGCCGGGGCGGGGCTTTTTTGCGCGGCCCTGGGCCTTTTGAACGCCAGCCCCGCGGCGGCCGCGGACATGCCCTTCCTCTCCCCGCCCGAGCAGGAATACGAGCCCGTCGAGCTGGGAACCGGCTGGTATCTGCGCGGCGACATCGCCGCGGTTCGCTCGCCCGTGCTGAACATAGACGGCTCCCAGACCTCGAATAATTTCGTCAACAATTGGTCGGCCGGCATCGGCTTCGGCTATCGCTACAATTCCTGGCTGCGCACCGACCTCACCGCCGATTATCAGCCGCTCTACAACCGCTCCAGCGGGTCTGCCGTCTCCACGCCCTGCCAGATCGGCGCCGTCGGCATGCCCGCCGGCGGCCCCTACTCCGACTCCGTCGGGGTCTACACCGACTGCTACCCCTTTTCGCGGAGCCGCGCGACGACCTCGGTCTTTCTCGGCAATGTCTATGTCGACCTCGGCACCTGGGGCGGGATCACGCCCTATATCGGCGCCGGCGCCGGCGTCGACGTGATGTTCCAGAAGTCCCAGGTGCAATGGTCGCAGGGCAATCTCGTCCCCTATGCGGGCGTGACCTGGACCGACCCCTACACGCTCGGCACCTATATGGCCAATTGGGATCGCAGCACCTCCAACACCTATCTGAAATTCGCCTACGCCTTCATGGGCGGCTTCGCCTATGACATCACCGACCATTGGACGGTCGATATCGGCTATCGCTATCTCAATCTGGGCACGATCTCCGGCAAGGACGCGCTCGGCGTCGCCCATTCGCGCAAGCTCGACATTCAGCAGGTGCGGCTCGGCTTCCGCTATCTGATCGACTGACGGTCCGCCGAAATCCTCCATCGCGGCGCCCCTGCGCCCTCCCGCGCCCCGCGGGAGGCCCGCCTCCCCGCTTCGCGCGCGCCCCGGGCGGCGGGACGCACGGCCAAGCCCCGGCTCGTGACCGACAGCTCGCGCACGACAGCCTGCCCGACTTGACGCGAAGACGTGTTGCGCGTAGCGCAGGCTCCGAAAATCCATGCCCCGGGGAGGCAGCACAAAAATGCCCATCCAAAAGCCCGGCGTGAAGCCGGCCGATCCGCGTTTTTCTTCAGGTCCTTGCTCCAAGCGTCCCGGCTGGACGCTGGACGCGCTCTCGGGCGCGGCGCTCGGCCGCTCGCACCGCTCCCCTGCGGGAAAAGCGAAGCTGAAGGAAGCCATCGATTTGACGCGCGAGGTCCTGCGCGTGCCGGCGAGCCATCGCATCGCCATCGTCCCCGCCTCCGACACGGGCGCCGTCGAGATGGCGCTGTGGTCGCTGATCGGCGCGCGCGGCGTCGATGTCGCCGCCTGGGAGAGCTTCAGCTCGGATTGGGTCACCGACATCATCGAGCAGCTGAAGCCGGGCGCGGCCCGCAGCTTCGTCGCCCCCTTCGGCGAATTGCCCGACCTCTCGAAGATCGACTTCGACAATGACTTCGTCTTCGCCTGGAACGGCACCACCGCCGGCGTGCGCGTGCCGAACGCCGATTTCATCCCCGCCGATCGCAAGGGGCTGACGATCTGCGACGCGACCTCGGCCGCCTTCGCGCAGCCGCTCGACTTCGCCAAGCTCGATGTCGTCACCTACTCCTGGCAGAAGGTGATGGGCGGCGAGGCGGCGCATGGCATGCTCATCCTCTCTCCGCGCGCCGTGGAGCGGCTCGAGAGCTACACGCCCGCCTGGCCGCTGCCGAAGATTTTCCGCCTCACCAAGAGCGGCAAGCTCGTGGAGAGCATTTTCGAGGGCGACACCATCAACACGCCCTCCATGCTCTGCGTCGAGGATTATCTCGACACGCTGAAATGGGCGAAATCGATCGGCGGGCTGGACGCGCTCTTCGCGCGGGCGAACGCCAACGCCGCGGTGGTCGCCGATTGGGTCGAGAAGACGTCCTGGTTCACGCATCTCGCGCAGGATCCGGCGACGCGCTCCAACACCGGCGTCTGCCTCGTCTTCGCCGACCCCGCCATTGCGGCCAAGTCGCGGGCGGAGCAATCGGCGCTCGCCGCGCGCATCGTGGGCCTCGTCGAGAAGGAAGGCGCGGGCTTCGACTTCGGCGCCTATCGCGACGCCCCGCCCGGCCTGCGCATCTGGTGCGGCGCGACAGTGGAGGCGAGCGACGTCGCCGCGCTGACCCGATGGATCGACTGGGCCTATGCCGAGGCGGTGGCGCAATCGGCCAAAGCGGCTTGAGACGAGGACCGCTCGTCACGATCTAACGAAGGGGACGGGCGCCGCGTGAGCGCGGCGCCGAGGGGGCGTGTTCTCGTGGCGAAGTCTCGGGCTCGGCCCGAGGGAGGCCCCTCATGCCCATACGCGTGCTCGTTTCCGACGCGCTCTCGCCCGCAGCGCTGGAGCTCTTCCACTCGCGCGGGATAGAAGCCGACAGCCGGCCGGAGCTGGGCAAGGACGCAACCGCGCTGGCCGCCGCCATCGGCGCCTATGACGGGCTCGCCCTTCGCTCGACGACGCAGGTCGACAAAGCGCTCCTCGCGCGAGCGGAGCGGCTGACGGTCATCGGCCGCGCCGGAGTCGGCGTCGACAATGTCGATACCGCCGCGGCGACGGCGCGCGGCGTGATCGTGATGAACACGCCCTTCGGCAATTCCATCACCACCGCCGAGCATACGATGGCGCTGATGCTGGCGCTCGCCCGCCAGATTCCCGCCGCCGACGCCTCCACCCGCGCCGGCAAATGGGAGAAGAGCCGCTTCATGGGCGTCGAGCTCGCCGGCAAGACGCTGGGCGTGATCGGCTGCGGCAATGTCGGCGCCAATGTCGCCACGCGCGCGCTCGGTTTCGCCATGCGCGTCATCGCCTATGACCCTTTTCTCACGCCAGAGCGCGCGCGGCGGCTGGGCGTCGAGCCGGTCGATCTCGACACGCTGCTCCAGCGCGCCGATTTCATCACGCTGCACACGCCGCTCACCGCCAAGACGCGCCACCTGCTGAACGCGCAATCGCTGCAAAAGACCAAGCGCGGCGTGCGCATCGTCAATTGCGCGCGCGGCGGGCTCGTCGACGAGGCCGCTCTCGTCGCGGCGCTGGACGAGGGCCATGTCGCGGGCGCGGCGCTCGACGTGTTCGAGACCGAGCCCGCGCGCGAGAATCCGCTCTTTTCCCGCCAGACTGTCGTCTGCACGCCGCATCTCGGCGCTTCCACCGTCGAGGCGCAGGAGAAAGTCGCCGTGCAGATCGCCGAGCAAATGTCGGATTTTTTGACGCGCGGCGCGATCGTGAATGCGGTGAACTTCCCGTCCATCGGCGCCGAGGAGGCGCCGAGGCTCGCGCCCTTCGTCGATCTCGCCGAGAAGCTCGGCTCCTTCCTCGGCCAATCGACCGAATCGCCGATCGAGCGCATCACCGTCGCCTATGAAGGCGCGGCGACGCAGCGCAATGCGCCGGCGATGACGGCGGCGGCTGTCGCGGGCGTGCTGCGGCCGGCGCTCGCCGAGGTCAATCTCGTCTCGGCGCTGGCGATCGCCAAAGAGCGCGGCATAGCGATCGACGAAGCCACCAGCTCCGGAACGAGCGATTATGATTCGCTGATCGCCGTATCGGTGAAGACGCGCGAGGGAGAGCGAAGGCTCGCCGGCTCGCTGTTTCACGACGGCAGGCCGCGCATCGTCGCCGTGGAGGGCGTCCGCGTGGAGACGGAATTCTCCGAGCGGATGATTTTCGTGTCCAACGCCGACAGACCGGGCTTCATCGGACGTTTCGCCGGGCTGCTGGGCGCGGCGGGCGTGAACATCGCGACTTGCGCGCTGGGACGGGACCGGCCGGGCGGCTCCGCCGTGGCCCTGGTCGCGATCGACGAGCCGGCGCCGCGCGAGACGATACGAGAAATCGCCGCGCTCGCCGGCGTGCGCTTCGCGGCGACGCTGCAATTTTGAGGATGCGGGAAAGGGAGAGAAGCGGCGCTGTTATTTCGAGGCGGCGCTCTATGCCTCGCGCGAGGAAGCCGATGCTCCTGCGCCTGCTCGTCCCCCTCACTCCGCCTCATTGTCGCGACAACGAGGCGGAGGAGGCGGATCGAGTGTGACTTTTTTTGAAAGTCGGCGATCGACGCCAAGCCGCGAGCTCCACGAGAAGGATGGGCGAAGCTGCAGGCGAAAGGCGGGAGATCGTCGAGCTTTACTGAATCATCTTGACGGTGCGGCCGACGCCCGGGTCGCTGCCGTTGCCCGTGCCATTGGTGCCGGCGGGGGAAATCCAGTCCGGAACCTTCGTCAGCGCGATGATGACGAAAGCGACGATAGCGACCATCCACAGAACAGTCTTGCCGATCTCAGCGCTGCTGTGTCCGATTGTTGACATGTGACGATCCTCCGAATGTTGGTGCTTTATTTTGCTTTTTTTGCACTAGATGCGCGACAAAGCGTCGCATCGGCGTCAGCCTACACCAACTTTTTTCGGGATACAATGCGGCATGTGCGCGCGCGACAAAATTAGTCAGGGTCCAAAAAGAGAAGCGAAAGCGCGACGCGAAAAGGCGACGCCGGGAGCCCGACGGCTTCCGGATCGCCTCGCCTGTCTCGGCGAATCGCGTCAAATCGAGATGGAGGGGATCAGTCCCGGCGGGTCAGATAATATTCGAGCATGGCCACGGCCGCCTTGCGGTCCGCCTCGCTCGCCCGCGCCAGAGCCCGGGAATGCAGCTCGACGATCCATTGATCGGTCGGCCGATCGCCGGCGGCCTCGCGCGCCAGCGTGAGATACATGAGGCCGCGCGCGCGCTGCGGCGGGCCGCCGGCCTCGCCGTTGAACATCAGATGGCCGAGCAGCGCCTGCGACGGCGCATGGCCCTTGCGCGCGGCGAGATCGAGCCAATTGGCGGCCTGGCGCGCGTCCTTGGAGACGCCATTGCCGTCGAGATACATGCGCGCGAGATTATATTGAGCGTCGGCGTTGCCGAAATAGGTGGCGGCGTAGCGGAAGAGATCGAAAGCGCGGCCGGCGTCCGGCATGATCTTCGCGGCGGTGATCCCCTCGAGATAATAGACGCCGACGGCGACGAAGGCGCCCGCCGCCATCAGCCGCTCGCGCGGGCTCGGCTCGTCCTCGCCGAAATGATCGACGAGCTTGGCGAAATAGGAATAGGCCTTGGCGTCGTCGCGGGCGACGCCGTCGCCATCGGCATACATGCGGCCGAGCTTCCATTGCGCGAGCGATTCGCCGCCGTCCGCGGCGTAGCGCAGCGCCTCCACCGACTTCTTGGCGTTTCCGGCATGGTAGCTCTCGAGCCCGGCGCGCAGAGCGGCCTGAGGGTCCTTGAAGATGGTCAGCGGCTGGGTGGCGGCGGCGAGGGAGCGCGGCTCCGACGCGTCGAAGGCGACGGCGTGGCCCGCCAAGAGAGATCCGACTGTCGCGCAGCCCAGCGCGAGAAGCAGCGTCGAACGACGCCCGCGCGGCTCTACCGTCGACGCAATCGCCTGGAGAAACACGATCATCGAGGATCTGACTTTCTCAACGCCGCCGGCGTTCCGAGAACGCCGCGCAAAACACCGCCATGCGTCACCGCCGAAAATCGGCGACAGGCGTTCGGAAACGAGAAGAGCGTTCTCCCGCGACGAGCCGGCGCGGAAAGCCTCTCCCTTGTCTTCGATGACCTTGTGACGGGGCGAGATTAGCGCAGCGTTTATGGCTGAAAAGGGGCATCTCGCCCTTTGCGCGGCTCGCGGAAAACTATCTCGACGACTGTTGCAACAAGGTCACAAATTTTAGCGTTTCGCCGCATGCTCGGCGCCCCTGCGACGCATCCGGCTACGCATTGCGACATAGAAACGACCCAGTCCATCGCATCGCCGGACGGGACCGCGCCGGCGCAGGCGCCCGAGGCGCTCCTCGGCGTGCTCCTCCTTATGCTGCTCCTCCCCCTGCTGCGCCCCGGCCTGCTGGCGCTCGTGGCGCGAGGGGCCTATATCCTTCGAGACGCATGCCTCGAACCGAGGCGGACGGAACAGAAAGTCTTTGGAATGCGCGCCGGCTCGCCCGAGATTTCGGCCACGCTCGTTTCGGCGCGCGGCGACATGCGCGGCTCGGTGCGCGTCCCGCGCGAGACCGTCGGCTTTCGCCGCCTGTTCATCTTCCTCGGCCCCGGCTATCTGGTCGCGACCGGCTATATGGACCCCGGCAATTGGGCGACAGCGCTCGCCGGCGGCTCCAAATTCGGCACGGCGCTGCTCTTCGTCGCCGTTCTGTCCAGCCTCATGGCGATCGTGCTGCAATCGCTGACGGCGCGGCTCGGCCTCGCCACCGGCCTCGATCTCGCCAGCGCCTGCCGCCGCCGTTTTCCGCGCTCCGCCTCCGTGGCGCTGTGGCTGCTGGCGGAGGCGGGCATATTGGCGACCGATCTCGCCGAGGTCATCGGCACGGCGATCGGCCTGCAATTGCTGTTCGGCCTGCCGCTCGCTCTCGGCGTCGTCGTCACCCTGCTCGACACTTTCCTCGTGCTCGCCTTCGAGCGCCTCGGCTTCCGCAAGATCGAGCTCTTCGTCGTCGCCATGCTCGGGATCATCGCGCTGGCCTTCGGCGGCCAGCTGCTGCTGGCGCGGCCCGATCTCCACGCGGTCGCCGCCGGCCTCGTCCCCAGCCGCGCGCTCATCGAAAATCCCGAGATGCTCTATATCGGCCTCGGCATTCTCGGCGCGACGGTGATGCCGCACAATCTCTTCCTGCACTCTTATATCGTGCAGACGCGCGACGTCGGCGCCTCCTCGGCGGAGCGCCGCGAGGCCATCGACTTCGCCATTTTCGACAGCACTCTGGCGCTGATCTTCGCGCTCGTCATCAATGGCTCGATCCTGGTGCTGGCCGCCGCCGCCTTCCATGCGACGGGCCATACCGATGTCGTCGAGCTCGGTCAGGCCTACACGCTGATCGCGCCGCTGCTCGGCGCGCCGATCGCCGCCAAGCTGTTCGCCATCGCGCTCATCGCCTGCGGGCTCAACTCCACGGTGACGGCGACCCTCGCCGGGCAGATCGTGATGGAGGGCTTCATCGAGCTGCGCATGAAGCCGACGCTGCGGCGCCTGGTGACGCGTCTCATCGCCATCGTCCCGGCCGTCGCCGTCACGCTGCTCTCGGGAGAAGAGGCGACCGGCCGGCTGCTGGTGCTGAGCCAGGTGGTGCTGAGCTTCACGCTGCCCTTCGCGGTCGTGCCGCTGGTCTGGTTCACCGCCTCGCGCCGACTGATGGGCGAGCTCGCCGCGCCGCGCGTCACCACCGCCGTCGCCGCCGTCATCGCCTTGGCCATTGTCGCGCTGAACGGCAAGCTGCTCCTCGACGCGCTCGCCGGCTGATCTTCACCTTCTCTTGACCATGCGGTCCGGCGAGGCGGCGTTAACCATGCGCGCGCCGGAACGATCTTGTTTCGCGTGACGTTCTTCCCCGGCCGAGGCGGCGCTGGGGGCCGCCTCGGCAGAAGGGAAGAGAATGGCATGTTTCGACATATGGTTTATGCGGCGGCCCTCATCGGCGCTCTGATGCTGCCCGGCGCGGCCTCCGCCCGCGGCCACCATCATCATGGCCGCCATCACCACCATCATCATCATCATCACCACCACCACCATCACCACCATCACGGCCGCCATGCCGGGGTTCATCACGGCTGGGGCTACAACGGCTGGGGTCATCATGGCTGGCGTCACGCCGGATGGGGCGGCGGTTACTATGGCCGGTCCTATTATGCGGGATCGCGCTATGCGCCGGCGTCCAACGCCTGCTGGCGCTGGTGGAACGGCCGCAGGCGCTTCGTCTGCTGAGATCGGCTCGGCGCCGGGGGGGCGAGCGAGCCGGCCACCCCCGCGCCTTATATTAAAATTCGACGCCGATCTGCGCCTTCACACCGGCTTGAAAATGGTGCTTGATCAAGGTCATCTCTGTGACCAGATCGGCGATGGCGACGAGTTCCGGCTTGGCGTTGCGACCGGTGACGACGACGTGCAGATTGCCGCGCCGCGTCTTCAGCGTCTCGATCACCTCGTCCAGCGGCAGATGCTCATAGCGCAGCGCGATCGACAATTCGTCGAGCACGAGCAGCCGAATCGACTCCTTCGCCATCAGCTCCTTCGCCTTGTCCCAGGCGCGGCGGGCGGCCGCCTCGTCGCGAGCGCGATCCTGCGTCTCCCAGGTGAAGCCCTCGCCGAGCGTGTGCCAGAAGAGCAGCCCCTCCGAGAGCCCCCCCTCCCCCTTGCCGAGCGTCTCGAGGATGCGGCGCTCGCCGCTCTCCCAGGCGCCCTTGCCGAATTGCACGACGCCGACCGCGAGACCATGCCCCATCGCCCGTAGCGCGAGGCCGAAGGCCGCCGTGGACTTGCCCTTGCCCGCGCCCGTATGGACCATCAAGAGGCCTTTCTCGGCAATGGTCTTGCCGGCGACCTCGGCGTCCTGGACCGCCTTGCGCTTCTCCATCTTCTCACGATGGCGGCGGGCGGCGTCCTCTTCCGCGAATTCCGACATGATTTGCGCCTCCTCGCCATTTGACGGCTCTTGCTCGCCGTCATATGACTGTTGGCGACGGTCCTCCGCAAGGAGGCGAACAGGGAATGCGGTGAGGGGCTCGTCCCCGATGCCGCAGCTGCCCCCGCAACTGTGAGCGGTGAGCTCGCGCCTCGAGGCCACTGGGCGAAAGCCCGGGAAGGCGGCGCGTGCGGCGACCCGCGAGCCAGGAGACCTGCCGTCATGTGACTGCCGTCACGCGAAACCACGAATGCCGCCGGTGGGGCGGCGAGGAGCCGACAATGATCACGAAGACCCTTTCCGCCGACGCGATTCTCTCCGCCAGCCGCCTCGAGTCGCTGCGCGCCGCCCTCGTCGTCTTCACGCTCGGCGCCGGGCTCGTCTATCTCGCCGGCTTCTCCTATCCGAGCGTCGCCCACAACGCCGCCCACGACACACGCCATTCGCTCGGCTTCCCCTGCCATTGACGCAGCGGTGATCCAGCGACTCCTCACGGTCGGTCTTCTGGCCGGCCTTCTCGCTGGGCTCGCCGTCGCGGCCCTGCAGAATGTCACCACGACTCCGCTGATCCTCGCCGCCGAGGTCTATGAGACCGCGGCCGAGCAGGCCCATGCCGGAGCCGCGACGCAAGATCATGTGACGCGAGATCACGCGACACATGAGCACGCGACACCCGAGCACGAGCACGCTGGAGCGCACGAGCAGGCTGGAGCGCACGAGCAGGCCTGGGAGCCGGCGCCCGGCCTCGAGCGCACGGCCGCCACCAGCGTGGCGACCGGCGTCACATCGGTCGGCTACGCCTTTGTGCTGCTCGCTCTGATGCTCGTCGCCGGCGAGACGATCGAGCCCAAGCGCGCCGCGCTCTGGGGCGCCTGCGCTTTCGCCTCGACGGGCCTCGCGACGAGCCTCGGCCTCGCGCCGGAGCTGCCGGGCAGCGCCGCCGGCGATCTCGCCGCGCGCCAGCTCTGGTGGATCGCGACGGCCGCCTCGACCGGCGCCGGCCTGTTCGCGCTGCTGCGCGTCGAGCGGCCGCTGATAAAGGTTCTCGGCGTCGCGCTGCTGATCGCGCCGCATGTCATCGGCGCGCCGCAGCCGCCGGCCCCCGAGAGCACCGCGCCCGCCGAGCTCGCGGCGCGCTTTGCCGCCGCTTCGCTCGCCATTCATGCGCTGACCTGGATTCTCGCCGGCGCCGCGGTCGGCTTCGTCTGGCGCCGTTTCGCCGCGAAAGCCGAAACGGAGGCCGCGGCATGAGCAGCCTCGCCAAAATCCCGACGACGATCGTCACCGGCTTTCTCGGCGCCGGCAAGACGACGCTGATCCGTCATATCCTCGAGACGGCGCGCGGCCGCCGCCTCGCGCTCATCATCAACGAGTTCGGCGACGTCGGCGTCGACGGCGATATTTTGCGCGCCTGCGGCGTCGAGAATTGCCCCGAGGAGAATATCGTCGAGCTGGCCAACGGGTGTCTGTGCTGCACGGTGGCCGATGATTTCGCGCCGGCGATCGAGGCGCTGCTCGCGCTTCCGAACCGCCCCGAGCACATCATCATCGAAACGAGCGGCCTCGCTCTGCCCAAGCCCTTGGTCAAAGCCTTCGAATGGCCGACCATCCGCCCGCATCTGACCGTCGACGGCGTCATCGCCGTGGTGGACGGGCCGGCGGTGGCGGCGGGCCGTTTCGCCGACGATCTCGACGCCATCGCCGAGGAGCGCGCCGAGACCCTCACGATCGATCACGACAATCCGCTCGAGGAAGTGTTCGAGGATCAGCTCCTCTGCGCCGATCTCATCGTGCTCAACAAGATCGATCTGTTGAGCGAGGAGCAAGCGACGCAAGTCGCCGCGCAGATTCGCGCCTCCGCGCCGCGCGCGGCGAAGCTGCTGAGGGCGAGCGAGGGGAAGCTCGACCCCGCCATTCTGCTCGGCCTCGGCGCCGCGGCGGAGGATGATCTCGCCAACCGCCCCTCGCATCACGATACGGAAGAGGGCCACGACCACGACGATTTCGAGAGCTTCGTCGTCGAGATCGCGCCCGCGCGCGATCCGGCCGAGCTGGTCGAACGTCTCGCCCGCGTCGCGCAAGCCCATGACGTGTTGCGCATAAAGGGCTTCGTCGAGATCGCCGGCAAGCCGATGCGGCTGCTGGTGCAGGGCGTCGGCGCGCGCTTTCGTCATCAGTTCGAGCGCCCCTGGCGCGCCGATGAGACGCGCGCCAGCCGTCTCGTGGTCATCGGCGAAAAGGGTCTCGACCGTGCGGGCGTGACGGCCATGCTGACGGACTGAGGGCGCCATGCATCTGCTCGCGCGCGATCTCCATGGCCTCGATGACAATGAGGCGGCGGTCGATCTCGGGCAGACCCCGGCGCAAATCGTCTTTCTGTCCTTCTCCGACGCCGAGCTCTGCCTCGTCGCCGAGCTGCATGAGCAGAACGCCGCGCTTCCTTCTCTGCGCTGCGCCTCGCTCGCCCGGCTGAAGCACCCCTATTCCGTCGATCTCTATATCGACAAGGTCGCGCGCCATGCGCGGCTCGTCATCGTGCGTCTGCTCGGCGGCAAGGAGTATTGGTCCTATGGCGTCGACGAGCTTGCCGTCGCCGCCCGCATGCGCGGCTTCGCTCTGGCGATCGTCCCCGGCGATACGCATTGCGACGAGCGACTGGACCGCGCCTCCACGCTCGCGCCCGACGATCTTGCGCGCATCTGGTCCTTCTTCCGCGACGGCGGGCCGGACAATCTGCGCTCCTTTCTCGGTTTCGCCTCGACGCTCGCCGGAACCCCGGCGCCCTGGCGCGAGAGCGCGCCCGTCCCGCTCGCCGGCCGCTGCGAGGAGGCTTGTCGCGCGGCCCTCTTCCCCAACCCTCCCCCTCATGCCGAGGAGGTCGCGAAGCGACCGTCTCGAAGCACGGGGGGGAGCTCCAGAAAGCCCCGCGTGACGGCTCCCTCGTCCTTCGAGACGCCCACAGCGCGGGCTCGTCAGGATGAGGGAGCCTTCGGCGGAGCGCCGGGCTCTGTCACCGCTCCGCCCCGAGCGCTCATTACCTTCTACCGCTCCGCCTGGCTCGCCGGCGATTTCGCGCCGATCGTCGCGCTCGCCGATGCTCTGCATAAGCGCGACTTCGTCGTCGAAGCGCTTTTCGTCGCGAGCCTCAAGGACCGCGCCTGCGAAGAGCGTCTCGCGCGGACGCTCGCAGAGTTTCGCCCCGATGTGATCCTCAACGCCACCGCCTTCTCCGCGCGCGCGCAAGGCGGCTCCATTCTCGATCGCGCCGACGCGCCCGTTCTGCAGGTCGCGCTGGCGACCGCGACGCGCGAGGCGTGGGAAAGCTCCAAGCGCGGCGCCAATGGCGCCGATCTGGCGATGAATGTCGTGCTGCCGGAGGTCGACGGCCGCATCTTCACCCGCGCCATCTCCTTCAAGGCGCAGACGCGGACGCGCACAGCGAGCGAATTCGACGAAATCCGCCATGCGCCCGAGATTTCGCGCATAGATCATGTGGCGGCGCTGGCGCAGAATTGGGCGCGCTTGCGCCGGCTCGACAATCGCGAGAAGCGCTTGGCCCTCGTGCTTTCCGACTACCCGGCGCGACGCGGACGCGGCGGCTATGCGATCGGGCTCGATACGCCGGCGAGCGTGCTCGCCATCACGGACATGCTGCGCAGCGCCGGCTATGATCTTGCGCCAGGCTCGCATCGAAAGGGCGCGGCCGGGGAAGAGGCCGCAGCCTCCGATCTCGTCATGCGCGCGCTGGAGGAAGGCGCGCATTTCGTCGAGCTGCCGCTCGATGATTACCGACGCCTCTTCGCCGCGCTCCCGTGCGATTTCACGCGCCCGGTCCTCGCCGCATGGGGGGCGCCGGAAGAAGACCCCGCGCTACGGAACGGCGCCTTCCGCTTCTCTTGCATAGAGACGGGAAAGCTTTTCGTCGCGCTGCAGCCGGATCGCGGAAGCCGCGAAGAGCGACGCGAGACCTATCACGACGCCGAGCTTCCGCCGCGTCACGCCTATATCGCCTTCTATCTCTTTCTACGCCATGTCCGAAACATCGACGCGCTGATTCATCTCGGCACGCATGGCACGCTGGAATGGCTGCCCGGCAAATCGGTGATGCTCGGCCCCGCCTGCGCGCCGGAGGTTCTGCTGGGGCCGACGCCGCTCGTCTATCCTTTCATCGTCAATGATCCCGGCGAGGCGGCGCAGGCCAAGCGCCGCGCGAGCGCGGTGACGATCGGCCATATGACGCCGCCGCTCGTCGAAGCGGGACTCGCCGCAGAAGCGCAAGAGATCGAGAGCCTGCTCGACGAATATGCGAGCGCCGCGACGCTCGACCCGCGCCGCGCGCGGCTCATCGCCGAGGCGATTCTCGACGCCGCCGAGCGCAGCGGGCTCACGCAGGAATGCGGCGTCACGCGCGAGACGGATCGCGGCGAGGCGCTGGCGCGGCTCGACGCCTGGCTCTGCGATGTGAAGGAGATGCGCATCGGCGACGGGCTGCATATGTTCGGCGCCGGCGCTTGCGGCGACGCCGAAGCGGAGGGCCTGCTGCGCGCGCTCGAAGGCCGATTCGTCGAGCCGGGTCCGGCCGGCGCGCCGTCGCGGGGACGCGTCGACGTGCTGCCGACAGGCCGCAATCTGTTCTGCATCGATCCGCGCCATGTGCCGACGCGCACGGCCCAGGACATCGGCGTCCGCGCGGCGCGCGCGGTGATGATGCGTCATGCGCAAGAGCATGGCGAATGGCCGCGCGGCATCGTGCTCGATCTGTGGGGCAGCGCGACGATCCGCACCGGCGGCGAGGATTTCGCGCAAGCGCTGGCGCTGATGGGCGTCGCGCCCGTGTGGGATCACGCCAGCGCGCGCGTTTGCGGCTTCGAGACGCTGCCGCTCGTCGAGCGCAATTTTCCGCGCGTCGACGTCACGCTGCATATATCGGGACTATTTCGCGACATGTTTCCCGGCCTCATCGCGCTCTATCACGACGCCGTCGCGGCCGTCGCCGCGCTGGACGAGGACGACGAATCCAATCCTCTCGCCTCCGCCCGGCGCCACGGCCGCTCGCTCGAGCGCGTCTTCGGCGCGGCGCAGGGAACTTACGGCCTCGGCCTCTCGGAAGCGATCGCCCGCGGAGACGCGCGCGACGACATCGGCCGCGCCTTTCTCGAGGCGGGCGGCCACGCCTTTGCGCGCAATGGCGAGAGCGCGCCGGCGCGCGAGGCTTTCGGCGAGCGCGTCGGCGCCGCCGATGCGCTGGTGCATGTGCAGGATATGGCGGAGACGGATGTGCTCATCGGCCCCGCCTTCGCGGAATTCGAGGGCGGTTTTGCCGCCGCCAACGCCACGCTCGGCGGCGCGGCGGAGATCACGCATCTCGACGCGACGCGACCCGCCGCTTTGACGCTGCGCTCTCTCGACCGCGAGATCGCGCGCGTCGTTCGCGGCCGCGCCGCCAATCCGCGCTGGCTCGAGGGGCAGATGCGCCACGGCCATCGCGGCGCGGCGGAGATCGCCGAGACGATCGACAATCTCTTCGCCTTCGCGACGACGACTCCCTTCGTGCGCGACGCGCAATGGGACCTCGTCTTCGACGCGACGCTGGGCGCGCCGAGCGTGCGCGCGTTTCTGCTGCGCGACAATCCGCGCGCGGCGCAAGCGATTCACGATGTTTTCGCGCGCGCCATCGCGCGCGGCTTCTGGCGCACGCGGCGCAACAGCGTCGCAGCGGCACTCGACGGGCCCTCGCCATGACCGCCGCGCCGAAAATCCAAGGCTGGTGCCCCGGCGCGCTGCGCCCCATGCAGAGCGGCGACGGCCTGCTGCTGCGCGCGAAGACCGTTCATCCGCGTCTGTCGGCGCAGCAGACGCGGGAAATCGCGTCGATCGCGCGCGAATGCGGCAATGGCCTCGTCGATCTCTCGCAGCGCGCGCAATTGCAATTGCGCGGCGTGAGCGAGGCGCGGCTCGAAGAGGCGCAGCAGCGCCTCGCCGCGCTCGGTCTGCTCGCCGAGGATGCGGCGACGGAGAGCCTGCTCAATTTTCTCGTCCCGCCTTTCGCGAGCGAGCGCACGAGCGCTCTCGTCGCGCATCTCGCGCGAGCGCTGTCGAATGACGCGGCTTTGCGAGCCTTGCCGGGAAAATTCGGCTTTCTCCTCGACGACGGCGGCGCGCTCGGCCTCGCCGATTCCGCGATGGACATTCGTCTCGAAGCGCATGGCGACAGGATCGCGGTCATCGTCGACGGCGCGCGCGAGCAGGCGTTTCTCGCGGATTTCGATGCAGCGACGGATACGGCGCTCGCGCTGGCGCGCGCCTTTCTCGCATTGCGCGAGGGGCGCGAATTCGAGCTGCGCCGCATGAGCAAAGTCGTCGCGGCGTCAGGCCTCGACGCGCTGGCGAAGCAGGCGGACCTCGCGCCGACGCCCTATCGCTCGCATTGCCGCGCCGCCTCGGCGGCCGAGATTTTCGGGGCTCGCCCCCTCCCCGGCGAACCGACGAGGGACGCAAAAGCGGCCTTCGCCGGAATCGGCGCGCCCTCCGGACGCTTGCATGCGGACGATCTCGCCGCGCTCGCAGAACTCGCCGACGCGCATGGCCTCGGCGAATTGCGCCTCACGCCCTGGCGCGCCATCCTCTTGCCCTGCCCCACGGAAAAAGCGGCGCAAAGCATCGTCGACGCCGCGGCGCGACGCGCCCTGATCGTCGACGCGGATGATCCGCGCCTCGCGGTGATCGCCTGCCCCGGCGCGCCCGAGTGCCCGCAGGCGCTGGCGCCGACGCGCGCGCTCGCGGAGCGCCTCGCCCCGCTAGCGGCGCAGCTTGCGTCCGTGGGCGCGAGGCTGCACATATCGGGCTGCGCCAAGGGCTGCGCTTTTCCCGCTGCGGCGACGCTCGCGCTGGTGGCGACGGCGCAGGGCTTCGACCTCGTCGACGACGGGCGCGCGAGCGACGCGCCGGCGTTGCGCGGCCTCGGCGCGAATGAAATAGAAGACGCAATGAGAGCGCGCATCGCATGCACGACGAAGCAGGAGCCGCCATGGCGGACGAATTCATGTCCGGCGAAATGACCTACATACGCGACGGCGCCGCGATCTACGCCCGCTCCTTCGCCATCATCCGCTCGGAAGCGCGGCTCGAGCGCTTCTCGCGCGAGGAGGAGCGCGTCGCCGTGCGCATCATCCACGCCTGCGGCATGGTGGAGGTCGCCGACGACATCGTCTTTTCGCCCGGCATGGCGGCGGCGGCGAGCGCCGCGCTGCGCGAGGGCGCGCCGATTCTCTGCGACGCCAATATGGTCGCTCATGGCGTCACCCGCGCGCGATTGCCCGCGAATAATGAAGTGATCTGCACGCTCGCGGATCCGCGCGTTCGCGCCCTCGCCGAGGAAATGAAGACCACGCGCAGCGCCGCCGCGATGGAGCTGTGGCGCGAGACGCTCGCGGGCGCCGTCGTCGCCATCGGCAATGCGCCGACGGCTTTGTTCCATCTGCTCGAAATGCTCGACGACGGCGCGCCTCCGCCCGCGGCGATCATCGCCATGCCGGTCGGCTTCGTCGGCGCGGCGGAATCGAAAGAGGCGGCGCTCGCCGACGGGCGCGTTCCGACCGCGATCATTCGCGGCCGCAAGGGCGGCAGCGCCATGGCGGCGGCGGCCATCAATGCGCTGGCGAGCGAAAAAGAATGACCATCGTCGATCCGAATCTACGCGCCGACCACGACAGTCCCGTCACGCTCGGCGCGCTGCTCGGCGTCGGCCTCGGCCCCGGCGATCCGGAGCTGATGACGCTCAGAGCCGCGCGGCTGGTGAGCGAGGCGAAGGTCGTCGCCTATTTCTCCAAGCGCGGAAAGCCGAGCCATGCGCGCGCCATCGCCGCGCGCTTCATCGCCAAGGATTGCGAGGAGATTCCGCTCTTCTATCCGCTGACGACGGAAATTCCCTTCGACCATCCGGACTATATCGCCGCGCTCGCCGCTTTCTACGAAGAGAGCGCGCAGCGCCTCGCGCTGCATCTGTCGCTCGGCCGCGATGTCGCTCTGCTCTGCGAAGGCGACCCGATGCTCTACGGCTCCTTCATGCATCTGCAGACGCGATTGTCGCCGCGCTTTCGCGTGGAGGTTTGCGCCGGCGTCTCCGGAATGTCCGGGTGTTTCGCGGCGGCGCGTCAGCCGATGACATGGGGCGACGATGTGCTCACCGTCATTCCCGCGACATTGCCGCGCGCCGCGCTCGCGACGCGGCTCGCTTCGACGGACGCCGCAGTGGTGATGAAGCTCGGCGGCAATCTGCCCAAGCTCCGTCTCGCGCTCGCGGATGCGCAGCTCCTCGAGCGCGCCATCTATGTCGAACGCGGCACGATGGCGGATCAGAAGATCATGCGCCTGACGGAAAAGCGCGACGATGACGCGCCCTATTTCGCGCTCGTCCTCGTGCCCGGCAACGGACGTCGGCCGTGACGGAGGCAAATCGGAGCGGCAAGCTCTCCGTCATCGGCCTCGGACCGGGCGACGCGCGCTTTCTCACATTGGACGCGCAAGAGGCTTTGCGCGCGGCGCAGGATATCGTGGGCTATGCGCCCTATGTGGCGCGCGTTCCCGTCACGCCGGGCCAGAGGCGCATCGCCAGCGACAATCGCGTCGAGATCGCGCGCGCCGAGGAAGCGCTGCGCCTCGCCGCGAGCGGACGCAGAGTCGCCGTGGTGTCGGGCGGCGATCCCGGCATTTTCGCCATGGCGGCGGCGGTGCTCGAGGCTGTCGACAATGGCGATCCCGCCTGGCGCGCTCTCGACATCGAAATTCTCCCGGGAATCTCCGCCATGCAGGCGGCGGCGGCGCGGCTCGGCGCCCCGCTCGGCCATGATTTCTGCGTGATCTCGCTCTCCGACAATCTGAAGCCCTGGTCGGTGATCGAGACGCGTCT
This sequence comes from Methylosinus sp., assembly GCF_036560965.1. Classification (NCBI taxonomy): domain Bacteria; kingdom Pseudomonadati; phylum Pseudomonadota; class Alphaproteobacteria; order Hyphomicrobiales; family Methylocystaceae; genus Methylosinus; species Methylosinus sp. The sequence goes on from NZ_DATBQF010000022.1 coordinate 20,843, forward strand.
CGAGCTGGCGGCGCGCGCCGATTTCGTGATGGCTTTCTACAATCCCGCGTCGCGCGCGCGGCCGCAGCGCATTCACGACGCTTTCGCGTTGCTGCGCCGCGCGCTGCCGGAGGATCGTCTCGTCGTCTTCGCGAAATCGGTCGGACGCGCGGAGGAAGACATCGCCATCACCACGCTGGGCCGAGCCGACCCGAGCGTCGTCGACATGTCGACTCTCGTGCTCATCGGCGCCAGCGGCACCAAGCTCGTTGCGCGCGGCGATGCGCCGCCTTTCGTCTATACGTCGCGGAAGGCGCCATGAGCGCGGCGCGCTGGCTCTCGTTGATCGGGCTGGGCGAGGATGGCGTCGAGGCGTTGACGCCGGCTGCGCGCGCGCTCATCGCCGACGCTGCGCTGATCGTCGGCGGCGCGCGTCACCTCGAATTGATCGGCCCGCAAAAGGGCGAGACGCTGCGCTGGCCATCGCCGCTTTCCGCCGCCATGGAGACGATTCTTTCGCATCGCGGCGCGCCGACGGTGGTTCTGGCGAGCGGCGATCCGTTCTTCTTCGGCGTCGGCGATATCATCGCGCGCAATGTCGCTGCGGAGGAAATTCTCTGCCTTCCGGCGCCCTCCGCTTTCGCGCTCGCCGCGGCGCGCCTTTGCTGGAGCCAGCAGGATTGCGCGCTGCTGTCGCTGCATGGCCGCGCCTTCGAGCGCGTGACGCCGCATCTTCAGCCCATGCGCAGATTGCTGATCCTGTCCTGGGACGAGACGACGCCCACGCGCCTCGCCGCGCATCTCACCGCGCTCGGCATGGGCGATTCGCGCGTGCATGTGCTCGAGCATATGGGTGGACCGAGGGAGCGTGTCCGCAGCGCGCTCGCGCACGACTTCTCGCTCGCGGACATTGCGGCGCTCAACGCCTTAGGAGTCGAGGTCGTCGCCGGGCCGGATGCGCGCGTTCCGCCGCTGACGCCGGGCCTGCCCGATGATTGGTTCGAGCATGACGGGCAGATCACCAAGCGCGACATTCGCGCCGTGACGCTGGCGGCGCTGGCGCCACGCCGCGGCGAACGTCTGTGGGACATCGGCGCGGGCTCGGGCTCCATCGCGATCGAATGGATGCTCGCCGATCCTGCCAATCGCGCCAACGCGATCGAGCGGAATGCGACGCGCATCGCGCGGATCGCGCGCAACGCCGCCACGCTCGGCGTTCCCGATCTCGACATTGTCGAAGGCGCGGCGCCACAGGCGCTCGCCGAATTGCCGACGCCGGATGTCGTCTTTATCGGCGGCGGCGGCGATACCGCGGTCATCGAAGCCGCATGGGACTCTCTGCCGGCTCGCGGACGCATCGTCGCCAATGCGGTGACGATCGAGACGCAGGCGCTGCTGATCGACGCGTTTCGACGCAAGGGCGGCGAGCTGGTGAACATCGCGATCTCGAAAGCGCGCCCGATCGGCGGCTTTCATGCACTGGAGCCGGCGCTGCCGGTGCTGCAATGGCGCGCGGCGAAGAATTGAGCGCGCTCTACGCCATCGGCATCGGCGCGCGCAGCGGCGTCGACGTGCAGGAAGCCATCGCGCTCATCCGGGAAGCTTGCGAAACCTACGTGCGCGCCCCTTCTCCCGCCTGCGGGAGAAAGGGGCTTCGCATCGCGGAGTCGGATGAGGCCGCCCTGTCACATCTATGTCTCGATGGGAAGCGTGGCGACGGCCCTCATCCGAGCCCGCTTCGCGGGCCCATCTTCTCCCAGGAGTGGGAGAAGGAGCCGCGCACGATGATTGCGCTCTTCACCATCGATGCGAAGCGCGACGACGCCGGCCTCCGCGAGGCCGCGCGGCTGTTGGAATTGCCGCTCGTCTTCCTTCCCCTCGAAGCCCTCCTCGCCCGTAGGGACGAGTTGCTCACCCACTCGCCCCGGGTGGCAGCCCTCACCGGCGTCGGCAGCGTCGCCGAAGCCGCGGCATTGGTCGGCGCGGGGCCGGGAAGCCTTTTGCTCGGCCCCCGGCTCGCCAGCGCGCGGGCAACCTGCGCGATCGCACGAAATGCGCTAGAGGTGGCCCCATGACCATCCATTTCATCGGCGCCGGCCCGGGCGCCGCCGATCTGCTCACGCTGCGCGGCCGCGATATTCTCGCGCGCTGCCCCGTCTGCCTCTATGCCGGCTCGCTGGTCGCGCCGGAGATTCTCGCCCATTGCCCGGAGGGCGCCCGCATCGTCGACACGGCGCCACTCTCGCTCGACGCCATCATCGCGGAGATGCAGACGGCCCATGCCGCCGGTCAGGATGTCGCGCGGCTCCATTCCGGCGATCTCTCCATCTGGAGCGCGGTCGGCGAGCAGACCCGGCGGCTCGAGGCGCTCGGCATCGCCTTCACTATCACCCCCGGCGTGCCCGCCTTCGCCGCCGCCAGCGCCGCGCTGAGACGCGAGCTGACCTTGCCGGAAGTGGCGCAATCGGTGGTGCTCACCCGCACCTCCGGCCGCGCCTCCGCCATGCCGCCGACGGAGACGCTCGCCGCTTTCGCCGCGGCGCGCGCGACCATGGCGATTCATCTCTCCATTCATGCGCTCGCACGCGTCGTGGAGGAGCTCACGCCCTTCTACGGCGCCGACTGCCCGATAGCGCTCGTCTATCGCGCCTCCTGGCCCGACGAGCGCATCCTGCGCGCGACGCTCTCCACCATAGAGGCGCAGGCCGGGGCCGCGCCCATGGAGCGCACCGCGCTCATTCTCGTCGGCCCGGCGCTGGCGGCCGAGGATTTCCGCGAGAGCGCGCTCTATGACGCGGGCTATGACCGCCGCTTCCGCCCCACCGGAGCCGGACGCTGACCGCCCCCGGGCTTCTCGTCGCCGCGGTCCGCTCCGGCGCTGGCAAGACGACCGTGACTTTGGGGCTGATGCGCGCACTGGCGCGGCGGGGCCTGCGCGTCTGCGGCGTGAAATGCGGGCCGGATTACATCGATCCGGCCTTTCACGCGGCGGCGACCGGACGCGAGAGCTTCAATCTCGATTCCTGGACGATGGAGGCCGCGCTTTTAGGCCAGCTCGCGCTACGCGCCGGCGAGGCGGCCGATGTCATTGTCGCGGAAGGCTCGATGGGGCTTTTCGACGGCGCTCCCGGCGCGCCGGCGCAGACGGGCGCCTCGGCCGATATCGCCGCCCATCTCGGCTGGCCCGTGCTGCTGGTGATGGACGTCTCCGGCCAGGCGCAGAGCGCGGCCGCCATAGCGCGCGGCGTCGCGGCCCATGACGCGCGGGTGACGCTCGCCGGCGTCCTGCTCAATCGCGTCGCCTCGGAGCGCCATCGCAAGCTCGCGCAGGAGGCGATCGAGGCGATCGGCATAAAGGTCTTCGGCGCGCTGCCGCGCGATGGTGGGATCGCTCTGCCGGAGCGTCATTTGGGGCTGGTGCAGGCGGGCGAGACCCAGGGCCTCGAAACCCTGCTCGACACGCTGGCCGAGCGTATCGAGACGCATGTCGATGTCGACGCCCTGCTCGCCGCCGCCGCGGGCGGGCTGTCGGGCCTGGCGCGCGCTCCGCTCGACGCTCTGCGGCCGCCGGGCCAGCGCATCGCCGTGGCGCGGGACTCGGCCTTCTCCTTCTTCTATCCGCATCTCGCCCGCAGCTGGCGCGAGTCGGGCGCCGAAATCACCTTCTTCTCGCCGCTGGCCGACGAGGCCCCTCCAGAGAAGTGCGACGCCTGCTGGCTTCCCGGCGGCTATCCGGAGCTGCACGCGGGCCGGCTCGCGGCGGCGGCGAATTTTCTCGAAGGGCTTCGTCGCTTCGCCGCGACGCGCGCGGTCCATGGCGAGTGCGGCGGCTATATGACGCTCGGCCGCACGCTGACCGACGCCGGCGGCGCGGTCCATCCGATGGCCGGCCTGCTCGATCTGGCGACGAGTTTTGCGCAGCGCAAACTGCATTTGGGCTATAGACGCGCCCGTCTTTCCGCCGATTGCGCGCTCGGCGCGGCCGGCGATGCGCTCGCCGGGCACGAATTCCACTACGCCACCATAGCGAGCGAGAAGGGCCTGCCCTTTGCGATGGTTACCGACGCCTATGCGCAGGAGGAGCGGCCTGCGGGACTGCGTGCGGGACTGGTGACGGGAAGCTTCTTCCACGCAATGACAAAAAAAAGGGGCCGCCGGTAACGCCAGCGGCCCAAGTCAAGGGAGGAAACGCCCAAGGAGGGCTACGGAGCGAGAGAAGTTCTCGCTGCGTCGCACTGTTGTATTGCTGCGGCGCACAAGTGTCAAGCGAGAATTTGGAAGACCGCCTCTATGTCGCATCCACGACGAATTTTCGGCGGCATTTTCAAGGGGGCCGCGCTGCCAATAGCAGCGCTCACGGCGCGTCTTTTTCAGATGAATGCAGGCAAAATTGAGACGACCCGCGCGGAGCGGGTCGTCCAATCGCAAAAATATTGGATGCTGGCCGCTCAGGGGCGAGCGGAGATCGGCGACAAACCTTCGCGCAGCGCCGACCCGACGGCCGCCTCGGCGATTTTGGCGGGATGCCCGCCGCCGAGCGAGGCCTGCGGCTTTTTCGCGGGATCGACACGATGCGGAGCCAGGGACGCCGGCCCCTGAGACGACGCCGATTGACGAGCGGCCGCGGTCTTGGCCGGGATGGCCTTCGCGGGCGCCGCCTTCATCGTCTTGGAGTCCTCCGTCTTGGAGACCTCCGTCTTGTGGACCGCTGTCTTGGAGATCGTCGTCTTGGAGACCGCTGTCTTGGCTGACTCGATCTTGACAGGCTCGGCTGCTTTGGCGGCGGTTGCAGAAGCTTCACTCTGGACCGCGGGCGCGGCTGGCGACGCCTTGGGGAAGCCGAGCAAACCGCCGATCGAATCCGTCGCGCCAGCGAAGGCGCTGAGCTTGGCCGGTTCTGCCGGCGCAGATGCGACGGCCGTCGTGGTCGTCGCCGGCTGAACCGCGACCCTCGTCTCGGCCTCTTTCTTCGCCTTGGCGGCGAGTCGGGTCGCGGCCATGGCGATGATCGGGGAACGCGACTTCGAGCCGCCGATCTTCTCGTCGAGCGCGATCTCGAGCGGCGCGACCAGCGTCTCGGGCCGGCTCACCTCGGCGACGCGGGCATAAAAATCCGGATGCTGGCCGCCGTCCTGATAGACGACGCGCACCGGCCGCACGCCGGCCGCCGCCAGCTCCGCCACTCTGGCGTCATCCACCGCGGCCTTTCGCGCGACCTGCGCCTCGATCTCCGCATTGCGCTTGAGCGGCGGACAGGCCGCGCCGGCGTCGAGCGGCTGGCCATTGGCCGAGGCGGCGTCGAAGACATAACGCCGATTGCAGACTCCCACCGTCGGCTCCTTGCCGGCGACCTCGAAATGGTCGGAGCCTTCCTTCAGCTGCTTCCAAAAGCCGATATTGGGGTCGAGCCGATGCTTGGCCAGATTTTCCGCGTTCATCTTGAACGGGTAGGACTGCATCTGGATCGAGCGCTGGCCATTGTTGAAGGAGCTGCGCAGAATGGCGTAGATCTCGCCGATCTGCCGATCCGTCATCGAGAAGCAGCCGGCCGAAGAGCAAGCGCCATGGACCATTATAGAGCCGCCGCCATGGCCATAGGCGCGGTCATAGGCGTTGGGATAGCCGACGTTGAAGGACAGATAATAGGCGGAGTTCGGATTCATCTGGCCGGGGGTGATGGAATAGAACCCCTCCGGCACTTGGCGGTCGCCCTCGCGGACCTTGGGGCCGAGCTGGCCCGACCAGCGGCACATGGGGAAGCTCTTGAGGTAGGCGTAGCGGCCGTCGGGCCGCTGCTTCCAGACTTCGAGCTCGGCTTCTTTCTTATAGGCGCGGATGAGGGTCGGCGATTCCTTGGTGACGCCGGTCTGCTCCATCAGCGCCAGCGTCTCCGGCGGAATGGGGGCCAGCGAACGCTGCGAGCCGGAGCCGAGATCATTGCAGGCGGAGAGCGCGAGCGCCGCGCCGACGAGGCTCCAGGGGCCGAGACGCCCGATGTTTCGGATGAGACTCATTCTCGCCCCTCGATGTCCGCGCCCGCAAGCGCGAATCACGCCTCGGGAAGCCAGCACGACAATAGACGTCGATTTACGAACGTCCTTCTAACGCAAGAGGAAGAATAAGGCCAGAGCGTGACTGTCGCCGCCCCGCAGAGGGCGCCGATCGCTTCCAAGGTTAACGGATGGTTCACGCCGAGAGACCGCGCCGATCGATGATTTACGCCTCGCAAATGCTGAACGGCGTCGACTCTCGTCTGCTCAGACCTTGCGTCCGACCGAGAGAAAGCGCTCGGCCCGCGCATCGACGATCTGCGTGCGGGAGAGATTGGCGAGGCTCGCCAGCGCGTCGTCTATCCCCTCGCCGACGGCGGCGACCGCCGTCTCCGGGTCGCGATGGGCGCCGCCCGCAGGCTCGGCGACAATGACGTCGATGATGCCGAATTTCAGCAGATCCTGGGCGGTGATCTTCATGCTGGTGGCGGCGTCCTGCGACTTGGAGGAGTCGCGCCACAGAATGGAGGCCGAAGCCTCGGGCGAAGCGACCGTATAGACCGAATGCTCGAGCATCAGCACCTTGTTGCAGCTGGCGATCGCGATGGCGCCGCCGGAGCCGCCCTCGCCCACCACCACGGCGACATTGGGCACGCCGAGCGACAGCGAGACGTCGATCGAGCGGGCGATCGCCTCCGCCTGGCCGCGCTCCTCGGCGTCTATGCCCGGAAAGGCGCCGAAAGTATCCACCAGCGAGATGACCGGCAGGCCGAATCGGTCGGCGAGCTCCATCAGCCTCGCGGCCTTGCGATAGCCCTCCGGCCGGGCCATGCCGAAATTATGCTTCAGCCGGCTCTCCGTATCGGAGCCCTTCTCCTGGCCGATGAGGCAGACCGGCTCGCCGCGAAAACGCGCGAATCCGCAGACGATCGCCGCGTCCTCGCCAAAGGCGCGGTCGCCGGCGAGCGGCGTGAACTCGCTGAACAAGAGCCGCACATAATCGGAGAAATGCGGCCGCTGCGCATGGCGCGCGACCTGGATTTTCTGTGTCGGCGTCAGGCTGGCGTAGAGATCGGCGAGCGCCTTGTGAGCCTTGGCCTCGAGCTTGGCGAGCTCGTCGGAGATCGACACGCCGTCGCCCTTGGACGCCAGCGCGCGCAACTCCTCCACCTTGGTCTCCAATTCGGCGACGGGCTTTTCGAAGTCGAGGTAGGAGCGCATGTGGCGAACGACACGGGATTGCGGCTCAGGAGCCTAGCGAAGCGGCGCGGAAACTGGCCGCAACGGCGCGGGAAGTCAAGAACACGCCCTTAATCGCGGCGCGCCCCGCGGAAGAAAACGCCGAATTTTTTCCTCCGCGGCCCCGGATCGAGCGGTTTCTTCTCTCCCACGGGCCGAGAACCGGAGCTGCGTCCTCGCTCCGGCGCAGCTCGAGCAAAATCCTCCCGCGACAAAGGAGCCGGCGGCGCGCGGCGATTTGCCCTTTCTCCCGAAAGCGCGCTATCGCAGTGCGAGGGCGGCTCGACGCGCCACGCCATTGGCGCAATCTCGAGATTACTGCGCCGTGAGGCGACGCCCTGCGCCGATGTGGCGCGATGATTGAGAGGAATTGAGACATGCAGGGACTTGGCGCGGCTGTCGCCGTCTTCGCGGCGCTTTCGCTCGCAGCGGGCGTTCATCTTAGCGACGCCAATCTCTTCCTCCTCGCCGCCGGCTCCGGCCTTTGCGCCTTCACCACCTGGCGCAGCGCCACGATCTCCAGCTTTCTGAAGATATTCGTCTCCATCTTCTCGGTGGAGACGATCGTCTTCGGCGTCGCGCGCCTGCTGAACGTCGAGGGATTGTGGCCCACGGCGCTCGCCAATTACGCGCTGCCGGAGAGCATGTCGCTCACGGTGGCGATCTTCTCGATCATCGTCTTCGCCGTCTCTCACATCCCCGTCGTGCGCGAGATGACGCGCATCGCCGATCTCTATTTCGACAGTCGCGAACGCGGCGAGGCCCGCCTCCTCGGGCTGTTTCGATTCGGCGCGCCGGAGCACAGCATCGCCATCGCGATGATCGTGGGGCTCGTGCTCATCAATCAGGCGCAGGTCGGCGTCAATGTGCGTCTGTCCTATTTCAATCGCGACTTCTTCAACGCGATCCAGGAGAAGAACGCCGACGCGTTCTGGAGCCTGCTGCTCTTTGTCTTCACGCCCTGGGCCTTCACCTACATCATCAGCGCCGTGATCGAATTCGTGGTGCAATCGCTGATGATCATTCGCTGGCGGCGCTGGCTCACCGAACATTACGTGTCCCGCTGGCTCGGCGATCACACGCATTATCGCATGGCGCTCGCCGGCAGTCAGACGGACAATCCGGACCAGCGCATCGCCGAAGACGTCAACCGCTTCATCGACGGCGGCACCGACGGCTATGGCGTCTATTCCTATTCGATCCTGCTGATCCAGACGCTGAGCTCGCTCGTCTCCTTCTCCATCGTCCTGTGGGGACTGTCCGGCAATTACGCCTTCCCGGGCACCGATATCTTCGTTCCCGGCTTCCTGTTCTGGGTGGCGCTGCTCTATGCGGCGATCGGCACGGTGGTGACCCATCTTCTCGGCCGGACGCTGTCGGGCCTGTATTTCGAGCGCCAGCATCGTGAGGCGGACTTCCGCTTCTCGCTGGCGCGCTTGCGCGAATATAGCGAGCAGGTCGCGCTGCTCGCCGGCGAGAAGGCCGAGCGATCCTCGCTGGTGAGCCGCTTCACGGCGATCATCGTCAACTATCTGCGCATCGTCACGACCCGCAAGAAGATGATCAGCTTCACGGCGACCTATGGGCAATTGTCGCCGATCATCCCCTATCTGCTCACCGCGCCCTTCTATTTCGCCGGCAAGATCAATCTCGGCGTGATGACGCAGACCGCCGGCGCCTTCGACAAGGTGCAGGACGCGCTGACCTTCTTCGTCACCTACTACACGTCGCTCGCCAATTTCAAAGCGGTGCTGGACCGCCTCGCCTCCTTCGACGAGGCGATCGAGCGCGCGACGACGATGCGCGCCGCGGCGCCGAGGAGCGAGCGCGGCGCCTCGCCCGAGATCGCCGTCCATGATCTCGCTCTGTCGCTCCCCGACGGGCGGCGCATCGTCGAGGCGCGCGATCTCGTGCTCCAGCCGGCCGAATCGACGCTGCTGACCGGCCCCTCGGGATCGGGAAAATCGACGCTGTTTCGCGCCATCGCCGGCATCTGGCCCTATGGCGAGGGCTGCGTGCGGACGCCGGACGGCGCCAAGGTGCTGCTGCTGCCGCAAAAGCCCTATATTCCCATCGGCACGCTGGCCGAGGCCGTCGCCTATCCGAGCGCGCTCGACGCCTTCTCCCGCCAGGCGATCGAGGAGGCGCTGGTCGCAGCGCGGCTCGGAACGTTCAAATGTCGGCTGGACGACGAGGATTCCTGGTCGCAGCGCCTCTCCGGCGGCGAGCAGCAGCGCGTCGCCATCGCCCGCGCCCTGCTGGCCGAGCCCGATTGGCTGTTCCTCGACGAGGCGACCTCGGCGCTCGACGAGAAGCTCGAGGGCGAAATCTACACAATGCTGCGCGAGCGCCTGCCACGGACGACGATCGTCTCCATCGGCCATCGCTCGAGCCTGCACGCCTTCCACCATCGGCACATAGCGATGGAGCAGGCGGCCGACGGAACCTTCGCTCCGCATGAGGCGGTGATGGCATGACGAAATCCGGCGCCTCTGGACGCGAAGGCGGCCGCTCGCTGAAGGAGCGCGTGAAGACGGCGAAGAAGCGCTCGCTGTCGTCGACGCTCTGGCTCGAGCGCCAGCTCAACGATCCCTTTGTCGCGCAGGCCAAGCGCGACGGCTATCGCTCGCGCGCCGCCTATAAGCTGCTCGAGATGGACGATCGGCACCGGCTGCTCACGCCGGGAAAGCGCATCGTCGATCTCGGCGCGGCGCCCGGCGGCTGGTCGCAGATCGCCGCCACACGCGTGAAATCCGCCGATGGCAAGAGCAAGGGCAAGGTCGTCGCCATCGACCTGCTCGAGATCGAGCCCATCGCCGGCGTCGAATTCACCGTGATGGATTTCAACGACGAGACCGCGCCGGAGCAGATAAAGGCCATGCTCGGCGGCGGCGCCGATGGCGTCATGTCCGATATGGCGGCCAACGCCACCGGCCATAAGCAGACCGACCATCTGAAGATCGTGGCGCTCGCCGAGCTGGCCGCGGATTTCGCGAAGGACGTGCTGGCGCCCGGCGGCTTTTTCATCGCCAAAGTGCTGCAGGGCGGCACCGAGCATCAATTGCTCGCAGCGCTGAAGCGCGATTTCGCGCAAGTGCGCCATCTGAAGCCGTCCGCGAGCCGCCCCGACTCCGCCGAGCTCTATGTGCTGGCCACCGGATTTCGCGGCGGCGGAGCGGCATTGGTCGCCGATGGATGATCAGGCCTATCCGTCGGCCTCGATCGCCACTCGCCCCGTGAGCCCCTCGCCCGCCGTCGGCGCGAGCCCGCGGAAGATCAGGATGGACGAGGCCGACACCGCCGCCACGACGAGAAAGGCCGCGTCGAAATCCGCGAGCCGCAACGCGTCGCCGCCATGCAGCGCACGCGCGCTCTCCAGCGCGCCGGCGCCGAGCGAGACGCCCGCCGACAGCGACAATTGCTGGCCGGCCGAAGCGAAGCTCGTCGCCCGGCTCATCGCCGGATCGTCGATATCGGCATAGCCGATCGCGTTCAACGCCGTGAATTGCAGCGATCGGAAGAAGCCGCCGGCGAGCAGCGCGCTCATGATGAGCCAATGCGGCGTCATGGGCGTGTACAGCGCATTGAAGCAGAAGAAGCCCGCCGAGATCAGCGCGTTGACGATCAGCACGCGCCGGAAGCCGAAACGGTTCAGAATGGGCTGGGCCGCGGTCTTCATCGCTATGGCGCCGATGGCGGCGATGAAGGTCAGCGAGCCCGATTGAAAGGCCGTGAGGCCGAAGCCCGTCTGCAGCATCAGCGGCAGCAGAAAAGGCATCGCCCCGAGCCCCATGCGGAACAGGAAGCCGCCGACGACCGCGGCGTGGAAGGTCGGCACGCGCAGGAGATCGAGATCGATGATCGGATGCGGCGTCCGCCGTGCATGGCGCACATAGAGGCAGAGCGCGGCCGCGCCCGCCGCGACGAGCCCCGCCGCGGCGGGCGCCGGTATAATTCCCTGGCCGAGGGCGCCGAGCCCGAAGACGAGGCTCGATAGACCGAGGCCCGAGAGCAGAAAGCCCGTCACATCGAGCGGCGGAACGCTCTCCTCGCGCAGATCGGGAATATAGCGGGTGACGAGCGCGACGCCGAGAAAGCCGATCGGCACATTGATCCAGAAAATATAGCGCCAATGAAAATAAGTGGCGATGAAGCCGCCGAGCGGCGGCCCCACCACGGGGCCGATCAGCGCCGGAATGGTGAGATAGGCGAGCGCGCGCACGAGATCGTGACGCGGCGCGACGCGCAGCAGCACGAGCCGCCCGACCGGCACCATCATCGCCCCGCCGAGCCCCTGCACGATGCGCGCGCCGACGACGCCGGCGAGCGAGGTGGAAAAGCCGCAGAGGATGGAGCCGAAGGTGAAGACGAGAATCGCGGCGCGAAACACCCGCCGCGCGCCATAGCGATCGGCGACCCAGCCGGAGAGCGGGATGAAAACCGCGAGCGACAGCAGATAGGAGGTGAGCGCGAGCTTCAGCGCGATCGGGTCCTCGTGCAGATCCACGGCCATGGCGGGCAGCGCCGTCGCCAGCACCGTGCCGTCGAGATTCTCCATGAAGAGCGCCGTGGCGATGATCAGCGGCGTGACGGCGAAGGAAGGCAACGGACCTCGTGATAAGCGTTGGTGGGATAAGCCCAGCCCCGCGAGTCTCCCGACCGTCTGTTTAGCTGAGTTTCGCGCGCGTCAACAAGGACCGTCACCGCATCCACGCTCATATTGGCGGTGTTTGCGTATCCGGCACAATGACGCTCGGAGAGATGTTCGAGCCTGGAGGAGGAGTGACGACATAGCCTCCTGCACCGATCTGGTTGCTAACCTGCGTTCGTTCTGGCTTATACGGGCTCAGACCGGCAAGACCAACCATAAAGCCGGAAAGCGCAGCCATAACAATCGGGGCAACCGCATCCCCGGCGACTTTCTGCACTTCCGCATTGAACACCGAGGATATAAGGAGGACGCTGCTGGCAAACGTCGACGCGTTGTACAATACTGAAAGTTTTTCGCTAATGTGTGCAATATGAAACGGCGGAGTGTGCGGTGATCGCCAGTCCCATACAAAATTTATCGCGACATAAAGCCCAATCCAAAAGAAATAGAACATACCCAACTGGTTCGTATTTATGGGCTTTATAGAGGCGCTAAAAAATTCTGGCATTTTATGACAAAGCGCCTCTATTTTGCAGATCTAATTTTACCGAGTGAAAATTTTCAACGCAGCCCCAATAACTCCGCCTCCTAGAGCGAAAGCGTCCAGTGTGTAGGCGTGTTGCACAGACACGATCCAATCATGCGCCGTGATCGCAGCAGCGACATTATAGGCACCCAGAATGGCAAGCGCCAACCCTGCCCCGCCAATTGCAGCCTTGCAGATTGCCACGACCATAAGAAACTTCTGCCATGACATGGGAATATTTTCTTCTCTTGCCATCATGACACGCTCCTCGGATAAGCCTCAGAGCACCACAACAGCGGGAACTTATTCACAAACCTAAACCGGTGCAAGAGTGACAATGTTTCATTTTGAAATTCGCCTGCTATCGTTTTGGAAAAGCAAGATGTAAATTCTGAGCACAGGCTCGGATGCCAGTTCCACACATAATGGTGCGCTTCCATTTTGCACATTTTTGCGACGGACGCATGGTGATTCGTCCTTTTCAGAAATTCATTCCAGTTGGAGAAGTTCCCCCAATCATGATTCTCCCGAAGCCACCGCCTCAAATGAACTTCAGCCCCTTCAGACTCGTATGCCCGTTCCTCCCCACGATCAAATGATCATGCACCGCTATGCCGAATGGCTGCGCGATGGCGATGATGTCCAGCGTCATGCGAATGTCGGCGGTCGACGGCGTCGGGTCGCCCGAAGGGTGATTATGCGCCAATATCAGCGCCGACGAGCCCAGCTCCAGCGCGCGGCGCACCACCTCGCGCGGGTAGACGGGCGTATGGTCCACCGTGCCGACGCCCTGAACCTCGTCGGCGATCAGCGCATTGCGCTTGTCGAGAAAGAGGACGCGGAACTCCTCGCGCTCGGCATAGGCCATCGCCGTGCGGCAGTAGTCGATCACGTCCATGAACGACGAGAGCACGGTCCGCTTCTGCAGATTACCGCGCGCCAGCCGCAGCGCCGCCGCCTCCACGAGCTTGATCTCGCAGATCGCCGCCTCGCCGAGCCCGTCGATCTCGCGCAATCGTTCAGGCCGCGCGGCGACGACCTCCGAATAGGAGCCGAATCGCGCGATCAGCGCCTTGGCCAGCGGCTTGACGTCGCGGCGCGGTATCGCGCGATAGAGCACGAGCTCCAGCAGCTCGTAATCGGCGAGCGCGATCTCGCCCGCCTCGAGGAAACGGTCGCGCAGCCGCTGCCTGTGTCCATGAAAATGCGGCGCCTCCTCGCGTAGACCGTCGGCGGCTTTCTCGCCGTCTGGCCGCCGCCGGGGAGCGCGCGGCTCGCTCATTCGGCGCTAGCGGCCGCGTCCGGCGAGGCTCCGTTGGGCGAGTCGCCGTTGGGATTGTCGAGCCCGGCGGGCGAGGCGGTGAAGATTTCGACGCCGGTCTCGGTCACGCCGAGCGAATGCTCGAATTGCGCCGAGAGCGAGCGGTCGCGGGTGACGGCGGTCCAACCGTCGCCGAGGACCTTCACCTGCGGCCGGCCGAGATTGATCATCGGCTCAATGGTGAAGAACATGCCCGGCCGCAGCTCGACCCCCTGCCCCGGCGAGCCGTAATGCAGAATATTGGGCTCGTCGTGGAACAGCCGGCCGAGCCCATGCCCGCAGAAATCGCGCACCACCGAGCAGCGCTCGGCCTCGGCGAATCGCTGGATCGCGGCGCCGATATCGCCCGTCGTCGCCCCGGGCTTCACCACGGCGATGCCGCGCATCAGGCTCTCATAGGTCACGTCGATCAGGCGCTGGGCGCGGCGCGGAACCTCGCCCACGGCGAACATGCGGCTCGAATCGCCATGCCAGCCGTCGATGATGAAGGTCACGTCCACATTGACGATGTCGCCCTCGCGCAAGGGCTTGTCGTCGGGAATGCCGTGGCAGACCACATGATTGATCGAGGTGCAGATGGATTTGCGATAGCCGCGATAATCGAGCGGGGCCGGATAGGCGCCGTTGGCTATGGCGAAGTCGAAGACGAGATCGTCCAGCGCCTTGGTGGTGACTCCGGGCTTCACATAAGGGACCAGCATGTCCAGCGCCTCGGCCGTCACCCGGCCAGCGAGACGCATGCCCTCGAAATCCTCGGGGCCGTGAAGCTTGATCTGGCCGCTCTTGCGGCCCGAGCCCGCGAGATGGGACTCGACGAATGTCATGCTGTGCTCTCTGCTTGGTCGTGGCCTGCTTTAGCTTATAAATTAAGAAATTGGCGGCGCAAAGCAAGATGCGCGCGCCAAATGCCGGGGGCAGCTCGGACCGAGCCGGAACGCCCGGCTGGCCTGAGCGGCGGCCCTGTCATAGAATTTGGGCGAGACTGACCCTCGAGGAGCGGCCATGGAGCGCGAAGACATAATCACGGCCGCCGTGCTCGTGATCGGAGACGAGATCCTCTCCGGCCGCACGCAGGACCTCAACACCAATTATATCGCCAAATATCTGGGCGAGCTTGGAATCGACCTGCGCGAGGTGCGCGTCGTGCCCGACGTGGAGGAGGAGATCGTCGCCGCGCTGAACGCGCTGCGGGGACGCTACAGCTATGTCTTCACCACCGGTGGAATCGGCCCCACCCATGACGACATCACCGCCGACGCGGTCGCCAAGGCCTTCGACGCGCCGATCGGCGAGGACGAGCGCGCCATCGCCATGCTGCTGGAACGCATCGCCCCGCAGGACCTCAATGCCGCCCGCCGGCGCATGGCCCGCATTCCGCAAGGCGCCGAGCTGATCGAGAACGCCATCTCCAAGGCGCCGGGCTTCATGATCGGCAATGTGATCGTCATGGCCGGCGTGCCGATCATCATGCAGGCGATGCTGGACGCCGCCGCCGGCCGCATCGTCAAAGGCGTGCGCGTGCAGGTGGCCACGGTCGACGCGCATGGCATAGCGGAGGGCCGCTACGCCGCCGATCTCGAGCAGATCGCCAAGGAGCATGAATGCGTGACGGTCGGCTCCTATCCGTCCTTCTCCAGCGCCGGGGTGCGCAATCAGATCGTGCTGCGCAGCCGCGACGGCGCCGAGCTCGAGGCCGCGGCGCAGAAGGTGCGGGCGCTGATCGTGCGGCTCACCGCCAATGGAACGCCGCTCTGACGGCCGAGAAGACCACTCTCGAGGAGACCGCCCTATGGAAGACAAAGCTTTTCCGGTGTCCTGGGACGCCTTCCACCGCGATGCGCGCGCGCTCGCCTGGCGGCTCTCGGGGGTCGGCCGCTTCTCGGCGATCGTCGCGGTGACGCGCGGCGGGCTGGTCCCCGCCGGCATCGTCGCGCGCGAGCTCGGCATTCGCGTCATCGACACCATCGGCGTCGCGAGCTACCACGAGGAGACCCAGCGCGGCGAGGTCCATGTGCTGAAGCCGCTCTCCGAGACGATTCTGGCGCGCCCGAGCGAGGACGTGCTGATCGTCGACGATCTCGTCGACACGGGCGCGACGGCGAAGGTGGTGCGCGCCCTGCTGCCCAAGGCGCATTTCGCGACCGTCTACGCCAAGCCGCAGGGCCGGCCGCTGGTCGACACTTTCGTCACCGAGGTCTCGCAGGACACATGGATTTATTTCCCCTGGGACACCGGCCTCACCTTCCAGGCGCCGATCGCCAGAGGATCGTCCTGATCGCGCCTATCCCGCCGGCCGATAGGCCGCGCAATCGAAGATCGCGTAATGCTCGATCGGCGTCCATTGCGGCGCCGCGCCGGAAAGATGCAGCGAAAAGCGCATCGGGCCGCGCCAGAAGCGCGCCTCGAGCCCCGGCGGGAGCGCATTCGGCGATTCGACCGCCCCCACGACGAAGGCCGGCGCGTCGGCGCGCCCGCACAGCCTCTCCAACGCGCCGCGCGTGAAGGGCGGAAAATCGACGCCGTCGCCGGGGCGCGGCGTCAATGCGCCATCCGTGACCCAGCCGAGATCGTGCAAAAAACCCATTCGCTCGCGCCAGACCAGCGCCAGCCCGCGCGAGAACAGGCCTCCCGCCCCTTGTACATGCGACGCCCAATTGGCGCGGCCGAGCCACACCCAGGGCGCGAGCTTGTCGTTCAGCCAGAGAACCTCGCCCTCGTGCGGAGCCACGATCGCCTCCAGCGCCTGTGGCCGCACATCCGCCGAGCGGAGTGGGAAAGGCTCATTGGCCCAGCAGAAGACGGCGAGCGGCGCGGCGACAGCCGTGGCGCAGACGGCCAGCAGCGGACGCGGCCGCCGAGCGGCGACCAGAATGGCGAGCGCGATCAGCAGAAGCGGGATATAGGCAGGCTCGCCGGCGCGCAGAACCGAGGGCAGGACCGAATCCGCACTCGGCGCCGCGCGAACATATTCGCGCGCGAACCACAGCGCCGCGCCGAGCACGCAGAGCGCGCAGAGGCCGCAGAGCGTGAACAGCGCGCGTTCCAGCAGCGCGAGCGAGATGTGGCTCCAGCGCGCCCGGCTCCACCAGGCGAGAGCCGCGACGAGAGCCAGAAAGGCGCTCTCGGGCGCCGCCCGCAAAATCCAGCTCGTCACGAGAAGGACGAGGACGATGCGGCCCTGCGACCCCTCGCGCCACAACGCCGGCGCGGCGAGGCCCAGCGCCAGCGGCGCAAAGGCGGCGGCGAGCCACAGACCGCGCCAGCTCTGCGCCTGCGCCGCGAGCTCGCGCATGAGCAGATCGCCGAGCAAATAGCTGGCGGCGAGGCCGAGGCCGACCGCCCCCGCCACGCAAAACAGCAGTCGCTGCGCGCGGCGCGGCGCGAGGCTCGCGGCGAGCAGCAGCGTGCTGGCCTGCCGGAGGATCGCGATCCATGCGCCCGCCGGCCATTCGGTGAGGAAAATATAGTCGCTCCGCACCGAGATGATCGCCGCCCATTGCGGATCGATGCGCGCGGTCAGTCGCTCGAGCAGCGGCGCGCCGGCCAGCGCCGCGACCAGCAGCCCCGCCCCGCCGAGAAGGGCGGCCACGAAAATGCGCCGATCTTTCAGCCCCTCATACAATAACGCGACGAGACAGCCCGGCGCGGCGATGATCGGGTGAAAGCCCACGGCCGCCACGAGGCAGAGACCGGCCGTCCAGCGCCGATCGGAGAGCAGCGCCGCGAAAGCCGCCAGGACGAAAGCCTCGGCGAAAGGCCGCGGCGTCGCGAAAGGCTCTGCGAAATGAAAGACGCCGAATCCGCCATAGGCGCTGTCGAAGCAGGCGACGAGCAGCAGCAGCGCCCAGAGCGCGCTCGCGCATGCGAGGCGCGACGCCAGCGCCGCCAGCGCCGCGAACCAGAGCGCGCAGCCGGCGAAAGCGAGAGATTTTGCCGCGGCGGCGAGGCCCAGAGCCGGGATGAGACCATCGACGAGCCGCGAGAAGACGCTGAATCGCGATTGGCCGTCGAAGCGGAACATGATGTCGCGGCCGACGCCGTCCGGATCGAGATCGGCGAGGCCGCGGCCCATATAGATCACGGCGTCATGGTCGAGGCCGTAATAGGGCCGCAGCAGCAGGAAGATCGCCGCGCAGGCGGCGAGCGGCGCGAGTGTGGAAAGAGCGATCGGAAAAGGGCGCGCGTCTGGCTCTCTGTCGCTGTCGCCATACGGCTCCCGGACGGCGCCGCTGTCGCGCCGCGAGACGAGATCGAGCGAGGTGAGCAATCGACTCTCCGGCGATTCGCGCCCGATCGACGCGGCGCATCGCCGAGACCTATCCATCTTACGGTTAACACGCAGTTGCGTCCACGCCGACAACGACGCAAATCCCGTCGCAAATCCCGGTTTGCCGCGTCCGCGACATTGCGCTATCAGGACTCGCGACAGTGGCGAAGCACGAGCGATGCGTCAGCGCATCGGCCGATCCACGAGGGCGGACGTGGCGGAACCGGTAGACGCAAGGGACTTAAAATCCCTCGGGCCATGCCCATGCGGGTTCGATCCCCGCCGTCCGCACCAGCTCAGCTCGTCACGCGCCAGCCGCCGTCCGGCTTCTTGCAGGCCTGACCCTTGGCCTGCTGCGGACGGCCGTCGATGAATATCTTATGCGTATAGTCCCGGCAGCCGCCCAATGCGGCCTCGGGACCAGGCTCGATGAAGCCATAGGCGCCATGGGCGCCGCGCCAGCTTCTGCGTTGACCGGAGGCGACCGCCTCCTGCTGCGCGGCGACGGCCGAGGCGCGATCCGCCGCGTCGAGATCACGACCGATCGCGGCGCCGATGACGCCGGGCGCGGGCGGCTCGGGCGCGACGACGACGGCGGCGGGCGCAGAAGGCGCGGTCGAATTGCAGCCGGATGCGGTCAGCGCCGCGCCGAACAGTCCTGCGGCCATCGCGATTCTGACGATCGCCGAGCTCGCCTGCGCCGACATATCCTCTCTCCGCTCTCGCAATTTTCTCTCCTCTTGCCGGAAGCGCCCCGCGCTGTCAAAGGCCCGGCAGGCGCGCCTGCGCCCGCAGCCCGCCGAGCGGGCTGTCGTCGAGCGCGAGCGAGCCGCCGTAATCGGCGGCGAGATGCGCGACGATCGACAGGCCGAGCCCGGTCCCCGGCTTGGTCTCGTCGAGCCGCTGGCCGCGCCGCGTCGCCTGGGCGCGAAACTCCGGCGCGAGGCCTGGGCCGTCGTCGTCTATGGTGAAAACGAGACGGCTGCGTCCGGCCTCCGCATTCTCCAGCGACACCGACAGCCGCACCTCGCTCGCCGCCCATTTGCCGGCATTGTCGAGCAGATTGCCGACAATCTCCTCGAGGTCCTGCCGCTCGCCGAGAAAGCGCAGCTCCGCCGCCGCCTCGCCGGAAAAGGCCACGCCGCGCTCGCCGTAGATTTTGCCGAACGTGCGCAGCAGCGCCGCCACCACGGGCGCGACCTCCGTCGTCGCGCCTATGGCGCCGGCGCGCGCCGCGGCCCGCGCGCGCTCGAGATAGAAGGAAATCTGATCGCGCATCAGCGTCGCCTGCTCGCTCACCTTGGCGGCGAGCGGCGAAGGCGCGGCGTCCGCCTCATTGACGATGACGCTGAGCGGCGTCTTCAGCGCGTGAGCGAGATTGCCGACCTGCGTGCGCGAGCGCTCCACAATGTCGCGATTGGCGGAGATCATCAGATTGAGCTCCTCGGCGAGCGGCGCGACCTCGGTCGGATAGGCGCTCTCGATGCGCCCGCGCTCGCCGCGGCGAATGAGCGACAATTCCCGCTGCAGCAGCTTCAACGGTTGCAGCCCGACGCTCACCTGCACCGCGGTGGCGAGCGCCAGCGCTATGGCGAGCAGCGAGAAGGCGACCATCAGCGACCAGCGAAAGCGCGCGATCTGATTCTCCGTCTCCTCCGTCGTCGCGGCGACCTGCACGAGATAGACGCCGAGATCGCCGACATCGATGACGCGCTCGACGATGCGCAGCCAGCGCCCATCCGGCCCCAGCGCGACGCCGCGCCGCACGCCGCCGGTCTCCGCCGGCACATGCAGATCGGAGAGCTTCGGCAATTTCGCGGCGAAGAGCGAGCGCGAGGCCTTTATCTCATGCGCTTCATCGTCGAGACGGGTGATCTGCCAATACCAGCCCGAGCGCGCCAGCTCGAATTGCGGATCGCCGAGCTGCCCGGGCCCGCTACGCCCATCCTCGCCGGATTCGGAAACATCCGCGACGATGGCGCGCAGATAGACGCCGAGCCGCTGCTCGAACACCTCTTCCGCCGTGCGGCGATAATATTCGGTGAGGGCGAGACCGGCGATCATCAGCACGACGGAACTGAGCGCCGCGGCGGCGAAGAACAGCCGCGCCGCGATCGATCGCCCCGGAAAGCCCAATCGCCGCATCGCGCCCCGTCAGCGCTCGGCCGGTTCCGGCGGCGCCGCCATATAGCCGAGCCCGCGCACCGTCTGGATGAGATCGACGCCGAGCTTCTTGCGCAGCCGACCGACGAAGACCTCGATCGTGTTGGAGTCGCGATCGAAGTCTTGATCGTAGAGATGCTCGACGATCTCGCTGCGCGACACCACGCGCCCCGAATGATGCATCAGATAAGCGAGCAGCCGATATTCATGCGAGGTGAGCTTCACCGCCGCGCCATCGACGACGACGCGGCCGGCCTTGGTGTCGAGCCGCACCGGGCCGCAGACGATCTCGCTGGTCGCATGGCCGGCGGCGCGGCGCAGCAGAGCGCGCAGCCGCGCGAGCAGCTCCTCCATATGGAAAGGCTTGGCGACATAATCATCGGCGCCGGCGTCGAAGCCTTGCACCTTGTCGCTCCAGCGGTCGCGCGCGGTGAGGATCAGCACGGGCATGATCCGCCCGCCGGCGCGCCATTCCTCGAGCACGGTGACGCCGTCCTTCTTCGGCAGGCCGATGTCGAGCACGACGGCGTCATAGGGCTCGGTGTCGCCGAGGAAATGCCCTTCCTCGCCATCGAAGGCGCGGTCGACCGCATAGCCCGCCTGCTCCAGCGCAGAGACGAGCTGCCGGTTCAAATCCTTGTCATCCTCCACGACCAGAAGCCGCAAATCCTATCCCCCCGATCTCCGACCGAATCGTCTTTTTAGCGTTCTTTATGGCCAGCATGGGGCTGGCCGGTCGCGGCGTCGAGATAAATCCGCACCACCCGCCCGTCGCGGCGCAGCAGGCTGATCTCATAGACCAGCTCGTCATGGTCGCGGCAGAGCCTGGCGTTGATCGGCTCGGCATGAGCGGCCAGGCTCGCGGCCTGCATCAGCGCGAAAGGATCGCCGAGCCGCCGATCCGCGATGAGATGGCGTGTTTCGGCGATCGGCAGGCACCGCAACGCCGGCCCGTCCCCGGCCCAGGCGAGCGCAGATGACGGAATGGCGACCATGAGCGCCAATATTTTCGACAAGGTCCGACGCATTCTCGGCTTTTCCCCGCCAACTCTATGCGATGCGCCTGCTGAACGCCGAGTGAACGCCGCATAGGACGGCGTCGGAAACCCCTCCGACGCCGCCCGAAGCGCGTCAGTCCGGCTTTTTCTCGGGGATCACGACCGCGACCAGACCGGCGGCGGCGGCTCCGACCGCCAGCAGGCTATCGCCGAGCGCTCCCGGCGCGAGCGAATGCACCACCGCGGCCAGGACGCCGGTCCCGGCCCAGGTGCTCGGCTCCTCCGCGCGCGCGAGCAGCCAGCCGTAAGCCGAAGGAAAAGAAAGACCCATGAGCATCGTCCTTTCGTCTGGCCGGGAGACCGCCCGGCGCGGCTCGTGACGCGCGACGCGGCGCCGCGCGACGATCACGGATAGAGCGCGAACGGCAGCTGATAGTGCGGCCCGTCCTTCAGCGTGCGCCAATCGCCGCCCCATTCGACCGTCACATGCTCGGCCTGCGCGGCCGCCTTCATCGCACGCGCGATCGGATAGATCTGCGGCCACGACCATTGCGGCCGCCCCTCGACCAGCGGAACGAGATCGACCGCATGTCCAATGAGACCGAATTTCGGGTCCAGCGTCGGCACATGCCGACAGCGGAAGGGGTTCTTCAAAGCAGACGCCCCCCGCGCGATCAGCGTGCGCTCACGCGCGATCGTGCGCACGCCTTCGAAGACGACGAATGTCTGCTCGCAGCGCGCGGCGGCGGCTCGCACCACGCGCACGAGATCGGGATGGACGCCCGAGAGCTTTTCCTTCGAGCTTTCGTCCAAAGCAAAGCCGGCGCGCGGCGCATGGC
The DNA here is from genome assembly GCF_036560965.1 of Methylosinus sp. Classification (NCBI taxonomy): domain Bacteria; kingdom Pseudomonadati; phylum Pseudomonadota; class Alphaproteobacteria; order Hyphomicrobiales; family Methylocystaceae; genus Methylosinus; species Methylosinus sp. The sequence continues at coordinate 42,816 of NZ_DATBQF010000022.1, forward strand.
GCGCCGCGACCTTGGTGTCGATCATGACGAAGGTCCTTTCATTCGAGAAAAAGCCACGAAAGCACGCGGCGTCAGACGGGCCATCCCGTCTCGATGTCGATCGCCGCGAGCGCGCCGATCTCGGACGCCGCATCGATCGCCGCGACGAGCGTCGCCTCGCGATCGAAGCAGCCTTGCACATGGGCGCGCACGCCCTGCGCCACGGCGATCAAAGTCGCATGGTCGAAGCTCGCAAAGGAGCCGTCCGCGAGCTTCCAATTCACCGCGTAATTATTATCCAGCACGCTGGCGACGACGGCGGCGGTGAGCTTCGCCTGCGTCTTCTCGTCGGTCGGCAGGCGCATGCCGTCGACGACTGCCCCCGCCGTCTCGGCGCGCCAGCGGCGCTCGGCCAGCGCGGCGAGCTTTGCGGACTTGGCTTGACCGAGCGTCGGCGCCGGGAGCGGCGTCGGCGAATTGCCGGCGGCGAGCCATTCGCGATAGGCGAGGCCGTCGGCGCTGCCGGATTCGATGGGTATGACAGCGCCATCGATGTCGCGCCGCACGAGATTTTCCTTCAGCGCCGAATATCCCATTTCATAGCTCCGAAATCGCAAATAGCCGCCCGTTGGCGGTAATAGCGCAGGGCTCGCCTGCGCTGCCGGATGATGTCGTCACATCGAGGTATCCGCCCGTATTGTCTGTGGCGACGGCGTCGATCGATGAGATGTTGTGAAAAGTTATGCCAAACTGGACCATCATCCCTGTGCCGATGACGAGCAACGCCGTCGGCGTGGAATACATGGGCACGACATAGCGGCCGGCTACCGTCGCCACGGTACTCGATCCACCGCGCCATGCGCCGACCCATCCGACGATCCGCTGGATGTAGCGCTGGCACAGTATCCATTCGACGCTGAACGGCCGCCGCTCGAAATCCGTCGCATAAACGCCCGGCTCCAATTGCGGCCGCAACAACGTCCCGCTCGAAACCTCGATATTGGTCTGCGCATTCGCCGTCAGACCGGAAACGAGAAGCGGCGCGCCTCGCGACGCCGTCGCATAAGAGCCCGAGCCCGCATAGCCTGTCCCTTGCCAGACGCGCGCCTGCGCGGTTCCGTCATGCGCCAGCGCATAAGTCCCGCCTTCGATCAGCGCCGCTTCGATCGGCAGGATCAAGGAGCCGGCGGAAATCGACAGACTCGTATCGATCCCGCTCGTCGAGAATGTGTAGGTCGCGCCGGAGGCGCCGGCCTTCACGCCGTCGTGGCCATAGACGCCGGCGGCGAGCGTCACGGTTCCCGAAACGCCGCGCTGATTGATTGCGAAATCTGCGTTGCGCAGGCGGTTGCGAAACGCCGACGGCGCGCCATCGCCCATCCCGCTCGGAAAGGCGACGCGGCCTGTCGATCGGTCGACGATGAGCGCCTCGCGCCATGTCGTCCCATCGGCGGAGACCTTCACATGGAAATCGTCGTCGCCGATGAGGCCCGTTTCCGCACGACCTGACCAATTGGATTGATAGAGTTGCGAGACCGTATTGCCAGCGGCTTCCTTCTCGAGCGCGACGCGCAGATCACCTGCGCCGCCCTCGGCGATGGTTCGCGCCGCAAACAGAGCCGCATTGGCTTTGACCGAGAGCGGATTGGCCGCATCCGCCGTCGTTCCGAGCCCGAGCAGCGAGAGATTTTGGAACTCGCGCAGAGCGAGGCCCGCGTCGACCCAGGCCGAACCATCGTATACCAACGTGGCCTGCTCCGCCGCCACATAGGCGAGCCATCCGGCATTGGGCGCGAGGAACAGCCAGGCGCCGGCGAGGCGAAGCGCGATATTCTGCTCCTTGCCCGCGAAGGCGCCTGTCGCCGCCGCGGCGACGAGATAGCGATCGCCTTCGGCGGGCGAAGCGGGAGACGAAGCGCGACGCTCGATGACGGAAAGCTGCGTCATCGCATCGAGCAGCTGCAGCGCCTCATTGTGCGTCACATGCTTTTGCGCCTGCGCCGCATCGATGCAGGGCAGAGCGAGATGAATCGTATCGGTCATGGAAGCTCACTCGATGGGAAGCGTCGCGGCGAGCGGAAAGCCCCGCCCGACGCGCGCGCCGATTTGAAATATCTGAACTGCGAGGCTCGTCTGCGGAGCGCCGAAATCGGCGAGCTCGTCACTCGCCGCATAGAGCGCGCTATTGGTCGCCGCGCTCAGCGCGCGCGCGCCGCCGCCCGGAAGCGCCACGACGATCTCATAGGCTTCGCTCGCCTCGCCGAGTGGAATGTCGAAGGACTCCCATGCGTCCGCATCGATGCGCCCCCGTCGCGTGAATGAAATCGCCACCCCCTCCGCCGTCCGACGCGCGCGGGCGCGAGTCGGCGAATAGGGCAGCAACGCCTTGCGCGTCGCGGCCACCTCGAGCTCGACATAGGTCGGATCGTCATGCCCGCGATCGGCCGGCCCGACGCGATAGATCCGCGCCGACTCGATCTCCGCGACATCGACGGCCAGCGGCGCGATCGCATCGTCGAGCAGCACGACGATCGCCCCCGCCGCCACGCTGCGCGAAGCGAGCGCGTCTTCACCGCCGATTCCACGCAGCAAGCGCGACAAGCGATAGGTGTTGGTCGCGACGAGCTCCGCGCGTGTGAAGGCGAAAATCTCCCAGGCGCCGTCCTCCCCCCGTATCGCCATCGCCGAGCGCAGCGCGAAAGCGCTGGAATCGTCCACAGACGCGAGCCCGCCAGACCCGAGCTTCACAGTGACGCTGGCGCCGCGATCGAAGCGCCCGAGCGGCCCGGGCGCGAGCGCGTCCAGCGTCTGGCCGATCGTCGCGCGCTTCTCGATCAGACCGATCGACTCGAAAGACGACCCGATCTTGCGCCAGATCGCGAGCGCGCCCGGCCAAGGATCGGCGAAGCCCGCGATACGCGACAACGTCGTCTCGCCGTCCTTGGCGATCGCGAGATCGAGCACGACGACCCGTGGCGGACCGATCACGCCGGGCGAAGCGAGCGCTCGCCGCGGGACCGCGCGCGCCCCGACGTCATAAACGCCGGGATCGACGGCTCGCGCCTCGATCTCACGCACGGCGCCATCGGTGATCTGCGTGATCTGCAGCAAACGCCCCGGAGCATTCGCCAGCGTGACGATATCGCCCGCCTCCAACGTCACGAGCCCGGGCCGCACAGAAAATCGCGCCGTCTCGCGTCCCACCCAAATATCTTGCAGCCAGACGTCGGCCAAACGCTGCGCATAGGCGCGCCCCGTCATCACCGCCGCCTGCGCCTCGCTGCGTCGTGACGAATAGCCTTCGAGCCGCCGCGACAGCACGCGGCCCGTGCGATAGTCGAACTCCGAATCGCAAAAGGACAATGCGATCTCATGCGGCAGATCGCTCTCCTGAGCGCGCCGCAGCTCGACCAGCGTTCCGTCCTTGCCGGGAACGAGATCGTCGTCGCCGATCTCCCACACGCTCTTCGACGCATGCCAGACGAAGCGCAGCGCGCCGCCGGAAACGACCGCGTCGAAGCCGAACAGAGAAGCGAGCGGATCGATCGCCTCACGCGGCGACATGGCGCTGTCGAGAACGTAGCCGTCGACGAAGCCTATGATCGCCGGACGTTCGACGACGAGCGCGCTCGTCGTGATCGTGGAAGCCAGCGTCGCGACCAGACGATCGAGAGGCGCGCCCTCGAGCCGACCGTTCAGCCAGTGTCCCGTCTCCCAATTCGCCGCGTCGGCCCACACATCCGAACAACCGGGAAAGGCGGGAAACGGCCGCGCATCCCAGCACCAGACATGGATGCGCGAAGCATCGACCATGCGCCCGCCATAGACGACCGAGACCGGATTGCGCGCATCGCCCCCAGCCGCCATCGGATCGAAATGCGCGATCATCGCCTCCAGGAAGCGCGCCTGCATCAGATCGTCGCGTCCGCCGCGCGAGAAATGCGGCAAGCCGCCCTCCGACGAATGCGCATCGGGGAACACATTGGGCGCATTGGCGCCGCGATCGACGGCCGGACAGCCTGTCTCGACGATCCATATCGGCTTGCCCTGCGGCGTCCAACCGGTCGCCGCGTCCAGCTCCGCGCCGCCGACACGCTCGTAATGCGCATTGGACCACCAGGCGACGAGATCCTTGACGCGGAACGTCCACGGCTTGCCGAGCGCATCGCCGATCGGCGTGCGCGTCTGCGAACGCCGATCCGCGTCGCTCGCATAGAACCAATCGAAACCCTCGCCCCCGCCGACCCGCGCCGCGAGATAATCGACGTCATGGACGCTCGATGCGATCTGCGCATCGAGATGATCGGCGCCGTCCCGCCAATCGGACAGCGGCCAATAAACATCGATCCCGACGAAATCGATCGCCGCCGACCCCCACAGCGAATCGAGCGGAAAGCGAAGCTCCCCGGCCGTCGGAACATGCGCGCCATATTCCGTCCAATCCGCGGCGTAGCCGATCTTCGTTCCGCTCGAAAGCGCGAGCTTCACCTCCGCAGCGAGCGACTCCAATGCAGCGACGGCCGGATAGACGCCCGCAGCCGAGCGAATGCGCGTCAAATCCACCAGCTCCGAGCCGATGAGAAAAGCGTCGACGCCGCCTGCCGCCACGCAAAGATCCGCATAATGCAGAATGAACCCGCGATATTGCGTGAAGAAGGCCGCGACCTGAGCGGCCGCTTCACTGGTTCCGTCAACCGTGCCGGCGCGTCCGGGCGCAGGATCGCAAGCAATGCGTCCGCGCCAGGGAAACGCGGGCTGCCCGATTGTCCCCGTATGAGGATCGGGCAGAGAATTGCCCGGCGGCACATCCATCATCAAGAAAGGATAGAAGACGACCGACAGACCGCGCGCACGCAAATCCACGATCGCCGCGCGCACGGAAGCGTCGCTGGGCGTGCCGCCGAAGGCCGCGCGCCCAGCGATTTGCGACACCAGACGCGCCGACGCGCGGCTCAATCCCGCGACCGACCAATCCGCCGGCCAATAGGGACTGTAAATATAGTCGAATTCGCCGATCGTCTTGAAGGTCGCGTCGACGCGCGGCTCTATGGCGCAATGGCCAGCGCGCAAATCGTCGCCGAACCAGGCCACGACTAGCGCGACACTCTCCAGATTCGGACACAGCGCTTGCAGCGCGTCGATCGAAGCGGTCCAATCGCTCGCCGCGGTCAGCTGATGCCGGTTCTCCGCGCCGGTCACGCCGGGCGAGTAGAAGTTCAATTGCAACGAAGGCTGATAGCCAGCCTCCGTGGCGCCGGGAATGAGGTCGATCGCGCGGATCGACTGGCCCAATCCCGCGATCGGCCGCGTCACCTCGAATGTGAATTGCGGAATGCGATTGCCGAAGGCCGCCAGCGCCAATTGCTCGAACACGATATAGGCGAGCCCACGATAGGCCGGCGCATTCTCGGCGCCCTCCTTGGCGACGATCAAAGGATCGGGAAGCTGCTCCTCATCGCCTTTGTAGATGCGAATCGGCAGGCTCGTCATGTCGAGCTCATTGCCATCCGCAAAAATGCGCCGCACGAAAGCGATCGGCCCCTCGCAGAGGCCGATCGCGAAATTGGCGTAATAGGCATAGGAGACATTGACCGTCTGCGCCGAACCGCCGCCGCCCTTGCCGGCATTGCTCGCGCCGCCGTCGAGCGAGACATTCGTCTGCTCGAGGAAGCGCGTCGCCCAGATCATCTGCCCACCGATGCGCGCGCGGCCATAGACGCGCGGAATCGCAGCGCCCTCCGTGGAGGCGACGCCGTCCATCGCCTTAAGGCGCGGTCCGACTTCGTAGCGCGTCGACGCGCGCGGCTGCAGCGCGGCGTCGACGAGGGCGCCGCCGACGCCGGCGAAGACATTGCCGAGAATCGACCCGACTGGTCCGATCGCAGCGCCCGCCGTCTGCAATAAAAGTGTGGCCATCTGGTCCTCGAAACGTCAGTCCGTCACATCGGGAAAGGCGAAAGCGCCGGCCAATTTTCTGCGCCACGATCCGATGGGCGCCTCGACGACACAGGCGCCGCCATGCGCATGGACCATATGCGTGGCGCTGGTCGCTATGCCGAGGTGCTTTGCCGGCGCATGGTCGCGGAACCGAAACAACAGCACATCGCCGGCGCAAAACGCATCCTGCTCGACGCGCGCGAAATGCCGATGCGCAGCGAGAGCCAGCGTCTCCACGCCCTGCGTCTCCGCCCAATCCGGCGAATAGGGCGGCGCCTCCTCGGGTTCCGGCCCGACGAGCGCACGCCACACGCCGCGCACCAGGCCGAGACAATCGCAGCCGACATGAAGCAGCGACGCCTGATGCCGATACGGCGTGCCGATCCACCGCCGCCCCTCGGCGACGATCGCCACACGCGCGAGCCCCCTCATCGAAAGAAGCTCCCGCCATCCATCGTCGGCGCGAGCGCGCTCGGATAGGAAATGACGACATCATTGCCGGGCATATGCGGAAACCCGCGAAAATTCACAATATTCGAAAATTTGCTTTCGCAGCTCGCCGAGCTCTTGTCGCATCCGGCGACCAGCGCGACGGACTCTCCGGCAACGATAGCGCCCGCGGGCTGCGACCACAAAGCGAGACTCGCGTTTTCATCCGAACGCCGATGCGATTTGACCGTCGCGCGCACGCCCTCATTGGCGCCGCTGGCAAATGTCAGCGATCCGCCAGTGAAAAAACCGTCACCGAAATCGCCGGCCAGAGCCACGGTGATCGCGCCCTGTGAGACCGCGAGCACGACGCCCGTCGTGTGAAAGACCGCGGCGCCGAGCTCCACCTTGCAACGCGCGTCGCCGAGATCCGCCGAGCAGCCGCGCTGAAAGCTGTCGCCACGCGTCTCGTCGAAAAGATGCGCGAGCGAACGCAGCTCCGCGCGAAAAGCGAACTCACCATGCGTCACCTCGCCGATCGTCGTCGCGTCGACGAGCAGGCGATTGTCGACATCGGACCAATCGACGAGCCATATCTCGACGCCGGCGCCGTCATAGAGACCATCGGCGAGATCACGTTCCGCAAGGCCGTCCGCTTGCAGCGCGCCGATCACCTCGCCGCTTCCGACAGCGAGGCCGACACTCGCCTCGATCTGCGTGGCCGTGAACCCCGATGCCGCGCGATAGGTCACGCCGGCGAAAGCGAGGTCGCAGTCATGATCGGTAAATCCCATAATCGTCCCATCCTTGCGCGCGAGCCGCCAGCAGTTGCACAAGGTCGACGTGCGAGCGTCGAGACGCTCCCGCATAGGCGTAGACACAGAGCGCATCGGCTTTCTCCTTCACGGAATGATTTCGATGATCGGGATTTTCGGAATCGCTCCGGCCTCGAAGGACGACACATCGATTTCGAGATAATCCGTGTCGAAGCGCGCGGGCACATCGAAGAGAAATCCGGCGGTCACCGCCGCCGCGCTCGCTGGCGCGCAGGACGCCGCGAAGCTCACCACGCCGGTCGTCGCCTCGACGTCGAAATGCACGCCTCTCGTCTTTTCCACTCCGTCGATGGCCACGCGCACGGTCTCTGCGACCGGCTTGACGATGACGCGCGAATAGGGCGCAAAGCTCCCGCCATAGGTCTTGAGCAACGCAAACTGCAAGCGCGCGCCATCGCCTCGGCCGAGCGCTTGATCGAGCGGCGACGGAGCGCCGCCGAGCCGCGCGGAGGAGCAATCGGCGCGATCGCGCCAGCGAAAGCCGAACAGCCGCCCGCGCCTCTCCTCGAAAAATTCGATGACCGCGGCGAGCTGCGCGAGAGATTTCACGCCATAGCCCGCTTCATAGCGCCGACGCGAATGCGCCCATCGAGTATTACGCGCTTCCCGATTGGAGCCGAGCGCGACGACATCGGTGCGCCGTTCCGGCCCGCCGCGCCCATTCACGGACACGTCGAGCGGAAAGCGCGTCTCGTGAAAATCTGTCATCCCGCGATCCCCTCACAAATTGCGCCGGCCACGCGCGACGGCGCGCGCCAACGCCGCCGAAATCTGCCCTTCCGAACGGCGGAAGCTTTCGACATCCTGCGCGGCGATATTGACCGTGACCGCGCCCCGATCGCTCGCGCCCTGCATCGCGACGCCGAGACGTCCGTCCGGCCCGCGCGCGAGCGGCATGATCGCCTCAGCGCCACGCTCGCCCATCAAGCCGAGAGCGCCATTCGCGCCGAAGAAGGTCGGGCTCGCGACGACGCCGCCATCGGCGAAAGGCGCGACCAACACGCCGCCGCCGCCGCCGAGCGCGCCGGAAATGAGCGCGCTCAATCCGCTCGTGACGCCTTGCGTCAACGCCTGCGCGCCCGCGCTGACGCCGAGCTTGGCGATCGAGCGCGCGATCGAGGCGAGCGTCGAGTCGAAGCTCTTCCCGTTCGCCGCCGCGCCGGCGAGGCCGCTGGACAAAGTCTTCGTCGCCGAGCCGGCGATGACATTGATGTCCTGAAGCAGCGATTTCGTCGTCTTCAAATCGAGCGCCTGAAACGGTAGATCGAGCGACGATTGGGAAGCGCTGTCATTGCTCGTGGAATCGGTCACTTTTCGTCTCCATCCGGAAATGCCCGCATCAATGCGGCGAGCGTTGCTCGCGAAGGCGCGCCCGCCGCGCGGCCATAGACGCCCTCCGCCGCACTGGCCAATTCACGCGGCGTCATCGACCAGAAATCACGCGGCGAAAGGCGCAGAACCCCGAGGCCGAACGCCATCGCACGCGCCCAGGGGAAGGGCGCCGGCCTCATCCGCTCGCATTCCGCGACGGCGGAGGGTTTGCGCTTTCACCCTCGCCGAATGTCGCCATCAGAAGCTCCGCGGCGATTTTCACATAATCGCCGAGTCCGCCCGCGACCGTCATGCGCGCGACCACTTCGTCGCTCACCTCATGTCCGCCGCCGCGCAATCCGCACCCTAGGATGCGGATCAGATCGCGCGCCGACAGCCGACGCCCTTCGAAGCGTTCCGCGAGCGCGACGAGATCGTTCGCGCCGAGTCCGCTCTCCAGCTCCGCAAGCGCGCCGAGCGTGAGACAGAGGCGATAGCTCTCGCCATCGAGCCGCGCCACCACCTCTCCACGCTTCCCATTGGCCATGGCGAAATCCTCACGCTGGAGTGAAGGCGATCGCGCTGGCCGATTCAAGCGCGATGTCGAAAGTCATCTCGGCGTTGTGCTCGCCACGATAATCGAGGCTCGTGATCTGGAACGACCCAGCAACGACGCCGAAATCCGGAACGACGATCCGCCAATCGCGCAGCGAGCCATCGAAAAACAGCTGGCGAATGAGGCCGTCCGATGCTTGATCCTTGAAGATGCCGGTTCCGGCGAGGCTCGCGCGCTTCACGCCAGCCCCGTCCAGCAATTCGCGCCACCGTCCGGCCGATTCCGCATCGGTCACATCCACGGTTTCGGCATTGAACGAGAGGCGCCGCGTGCGCAGCCCCGCGACGGAGACGAAAACGCCGCTTCCGTCGTCGAGCTTCAGCAATAGATCTTTTCCCTTTTGTGCGGACATGCGAAGGCTCCCGAAGGAAGAGTGACTGCGTCAGAGGGCTTCTGTGGTGGCGCGAAAGCGCAGATCGACGCGCGCGAAGCGTCCATTCTGCTCGCGGCGCGTATCGCTGCCCTGGTGACGCAGGTCGACGAGATGATGCCCAACGAGAACGAGCGACGCTTCGTCGAGCAGAGCGACGATCATTTCCCCGATGGCGAGCGCCTCCGTCAGACCGCGCTGGAGCGAGACGACCGAAAGCGTGACGAGCTGCTCGGCGCCATGACTGTCCGTGGCGGACCAGTCGCGCAATCTCGCTTCGGCGAACAGCACATAGGGAGCCTCTGGGCCACGCGGCGCCTCGTCATAGATTTTCGCGCCGCCTAGCGCCGAGACGAGGCCCGCATCCGCCGCGAGACGCGCGCGCATCGCTTTGCGCAGAGCAATGATCGGCGACAGAGTCATTTGCGCCTCCTCATGCGATCTCCTCGCAACGACAAGCCAGGAAGCGCCGCTGTCCGTCCGGATCATAGGCCGTTTCGATGCGCAGCCTTCGCGCGCCGAGAACGAGCCGCATCTCGCTGGTCACATCCGCGCGCCACCGGAATTGCGCCAGCCATTCGAGCGCTTGCTCCTGCCTTCCTTCGACGAAGCGCGCTTCGCCGGAGACAGGCGTGAGCTTCACCCAGAGATTGCAAAGGGTCGCATAGCTCCGCGTCATCGCGCCGCTGTCGTCCGCCGTATCCACCGGCGCCTCCAGGCTCATGCGCAAACGCATCTCGCCGATTTTCGGCGCGCTCACGTCAGGCGCTCGCGCCGAAACGGCTTGGCCAGCGCGACAATGAGCGTCGGCAACGGCGCAGCGCTTTCGCCGGCATCGCCGCGATTCTCGTGCCAATGCGCGACGAGTGCGAGAATAGCGCGCCGAAGCGGCTCCGGCGTATCCGCGGCGGCGTCGCCATAGCCCGCGACAATGTCGATCTCGATCGCGTCGCAAGCCCGGCCGGACGCGGGGGGCGGCTCGAGAAAGACGATGCGCCCCGCGTCACGCGCCGGCGCCGCACGATAGGAGGCGTCCGAGAGCGTCTGGGCGACATCGGCGGAATCGTAGACGCGGACCGCCGACACGCTGCGAAGCGGCGCGAAGGGAATGGCGAGAGTCCTGCGCCGCACCGTCTGCGCGGGCCAGGCGTCGAGCCTCATCCGCCAGCTCTGGGTCACGAAGAATCGCCGCGTATAGGCTTCGAGCGTGAGCCGTGCGGAGACGATCAGCGCCGACAGCAGCTGATCCTCTTCGTTCGAATCGAGCCGCAGCCACGCCTTGGCGTCATCGAGCGACACAGGCTCCGTCGCCGGCCCCGAGAGAAGATCCGGAATCATAGGTTCGCCCATTGCACGAGAGGGGAGAGCGACGAGCGCGTCGCAACAGCGCTCGTCGCATGAGGATCGACTTGTCCAGCGTCACGCGGCGCCGAATTTCAACAGCTTCAGCGCCTCGAAATCCTGCACGCCGCCGCCGACTCGCTTCGTCGTGTAGAAGAGGACGTAGGGCTTAGCCGAGTAAGGATCGCGCAGCACGCGCACGCCGAGCCGATCGACCACGAGATAGCCGCGCGAAAAATCGCCGAATGCGACGGAGAAGCTGTCGGCGCCGATGTTCGGCATGTCCTCCGCCTCCACCACGGGAAAGTTGAGCAGCGAGGCAGGCTGATCGAGACTCGCCGGCGGCGCCCAGAGATAGTCGCCGGTCGTCGTCTTGAATTTGCGGATCGTCGATTGCGTTTGGCGATTGAGGACGAATGTGCCGTTCTGGCGATAGCCGGCGCGCAGCGCATAGACGAGATTGAACAGCGCGTCGGAGGGATTGCTGGCCGCGAAGCCGCCGGAAACGCCGGTCGCGACATAGCCGATGCTGCCCCAGCTCCAGCTGGCGTCCGCGACGGCGCTATAGGCGAGGAACCCCTTGGGCTTGTCGGTCCCATTGCCATTGACGAAGGCGGCGCCTTCCTGCTCTGCGAAGACGGTCTGCACCTCCTCCGCGATCCATCGCTCCACATCGATCGCGGAATCGTCGAGCAGCGTCTGCGTCGCGGCCGGCATGGCGTAGAGCTCCATCGCCGGAAAGGTGAGATCGACGATCTGCTGGCTGCTCGTCTGCGGACGCGGATCGGCCTCCGCCACCCATCCGGCCGCCGGGCCCTGCGTGGAATAGGCCTTGCGCAATGAATGGGTGGAAATCTCGCGCACGCTGGCGATGGCGCGAATGGGCGAGATGCGCGCGAGACGGCGCAATATCTCCCGCTCCGCCGGCGTCGGCACGAGATAGCCGCCATCGGGACCAGAGCCCGCCGAAAGCGCCTTCGATTCGAGCGCTTTCAGCCCGACCGCTTCGCCGCTGCGCATATAGAGCGCGAAAGCCGATTTGTGCTCGCGCGCAGGCGCATCGTCCGTCGGCGTGGACGCGAGGCGCGGGCGCGCGACGTCGAGCGCGACGCGATCGATGCGGCGCTTCGTCTCGTCGATGGAGCGATCGATTCGCTGCAGCTTCTCCTCGGTGAGCGCATCGACGCCCATTCGCGTCTCGATCTGCGCGATCCGCTCCTCATTCGTATCCTTGAAAGCCGCGAAGGCGCGATGGAGATCGGCGAGCGCCTCCTCGCCGGAGAGCGTCTTGGTTTCGAGAGACGACATTGGCGAAAGCCTCTTTCTTGCTGGCGTCAAGGCGCACGACGGCGCCGCGCGGAATGCGCGGACGTTCGGGCGCCGGGTGGAAGGGGGAAGCTAACGGAGCGCGCGCGCCGCTCTCCCGTCGGCTCGCCGGCCGGCGCGCGGGACTAATCCGAGATGTAGCGCCGATCGAGCGCCACCGACGCCATTCGCAGCTTCGTCTCGAAGCTTTGCGCGGCGCTCTGCATGCGCAGCCGTGCGAGCTTTTGGCCGAACGCGGTGGCGGCATGGCGCGCGGCGGCGGAGGGAAGCGGCGGCGGCGCCACGATGCGCGCCTGCGGCAACGCGGGAAAGGTGACGATCGATATCTCGATGAGATCGAGCGCGAGCAATCGCCGCGCGCCGGTCTTCGGATCGCTCGCCGCGCGCAGCGTGCGAAAGCCGATCGACAATCCATCCAGCGCGCCGGCGCCGATCAGCGACAACGCCTCACGCGCCCGCGCGACCGAGAGATCGAGCCGCCCACGCACTTTCAGTCCGCGCGCATCCTCGGCGATCTCGGCCCAGACGCCGATCGGCTCGTCGCCGCGATGCTGCCACAGCATTTTGACGCCCGCCGCCCCGCTCCTCCGCAAGCTCGCGGAGAAGGCGCCGCGCTCGACGATATCGCCGCATGTATCGCGCACGCCGAAGAGGCTGGCGTAGCCCTCGAATGTCCCATCGGCGCCGATCGCCGCGAGAAGCGGCGCGCGCTTCGTCTCGAGTCTTCGGCCCTCGATAGGAATGTCGCTATTCAGAGCCTGCGCCATCATGCTTTCTCCCGCGTCGCGCCGATCGCAGCGGGGCCGCCGCCGCGCGGCTCCTCACGCAGGCGCTCCAATGCGCGCACAAAGCTCTTGAAAACGATTTCGGCCTGCAGGCGCGGCGGCCTGCGCGCCGCGCGACGCTTCGCGAGACGAAGAGGAAAGACGGAAAGGCTCATTTACTCGCTCCCATAGCGGCGGTTGAAGCGCGCGAGCTCACGCACGAAAGCGTCGAGCCGCTGGGTCGAGCGGCCGAGCTCGCGCAAGGCGCGCAACGCGAAGAGCGTGGCGGCGCTGGCCCAGAGGAACAGCGCGAGATGGGCGAGATCGCCGCGCTCGATGATGGAGGTGACGATCTCGGACATGACGGACCTATTGGACGCGATGCGCCGTCGCCCGCTCTCTCGAGCGATCGTCGGCGACGATTTCTTCCTTTGAAGCGATTGCTTCGGCGAATTGCGCGTCTCGCTTCGATGCGGCTATCTCGCGCGCTTTCCCTTTAGGCCGTAGCCCGCCGCCTCGCGCTGCTCGTCGACGGTGAGAAACGCGGCGCCGCCGATGCGGCTCCATTCCAGCGCGCGCTCCTTGGCCAGCGCGTCGATGCGGTCGGCGTCGTAATCGAGGCGGAAGGGCGCAAAGCCCGGCTGCGCCCAGGCGCAAAACGCCTTCTGCAATCGTTGCACGAGCGGAATGATCGTCTGGCGCCAGAAGGCGCGATTGGCCTCCTCGTAATTGCGGAACGTGTTGTCTCCCGGCAGGCCGATCAGCAGCGGCGGCACGCCGAAGGCGAGCGCGATCTCCCGCGCGGCCGACGCCTTCGTCTCGGAGAAATCCATATCCTTGGGCGAGAGCGACAGCGCCTTCCAATCGAGTCCGCCTTCCAGCAGCAGCGGACGCCCGGCGTTGACGGCGCCGGAGAAATTCTCCTCCAGCTCCTGCTTCAGGCGCTCGAACTGCTCGTCGGTCAAATGCCCGCCGTCCGGCCCTGCATAGACGAGCGCGCCGGATGGCCGCGCGCTATTGTCGAGCAGCGCCTTGTTCCAGAAGCTCGCGGCGTTGTGCGTGTCGAGCGCCGTCTGCGCGGCCGAGAGCGGCGCGAAGCCATAGAGGTCGTCGAGCGGATTGAACAAGCGAATATGCAGAATCGGCTCGATGCCCCGGCCCTGCATCTCATAGCGCACGCTGTCGCCAGCGGCCGAATAGACATAGGCCGCTGGCCAGCCATTGCGCCCCGCGACGACGCTCATGCGATCGGGCCGCAGGCAATAGGCCTCGCGCAGCAGGCCGTCGACGAAAGCGCCTTCCACATAGGCGTTTCCGTAAAGCAGAAGATTGGAGACCAGCGCCTCCACGAATGAGACGCTGGTGTCGGAAGGGTTCGGTCGCTCGATCAGCCGCAGCAGCGGATGCTCGGGCGTTTCCGCCCGCCCCTCATAGGCGAGCCAGGGCACGGAGGCGGCGCCCTCCGCCACCATGCGCACGGCGCGATAGCAGACGGCGTTGCGCTCATATCCCGCGCGGGTGAGCGCGACGCTGTTGCGCGCGGTCCATTGCGGCGCGCCAATCGAATGCAGCGAGAGCATGGCGCGCGACGATTTTTGCTCCGGCGCGCGCGCGCCGAAGAGACGGGAGAGGAATGAGGGCATGAGATGTCCGTTTGAAATGCGGCCTCTCCACCCCTCCCCGCTTCGCGGGAGAGGGAGCAGATGCGCGGCTTCATCGATGTTTCGCGAGACGCCGATCGTTATGGAGAGCGGCCTCTCAGAGCCGTCGCATGCGCGGCTCGTGCGCGCGCGGAGCCAGCGCCAGCGCATGAATCGCCCACACCAGCGCGTCGAGACGATCGGGACTTCGCCCAGACGACAGACCATCGCTTCCGAAATCGCACAATTCGTCTTCCAGCGCAGGAAAAGCGCCGACATGGCGCACGCGGCCCTGCTCATAGAGCTGCGCCACCGGCGCCGCGCGCAAATATTTGCCGCGCGTCGCGCGGGCCTCCTTCACCGGCACGGAAGGATCGGCCTCGTGAATGACCGCGCGCACCATCTCGCCGCCCTGGTTCACCTCGGCGATCAGCGCATCGGCCTCCAGCCTGTGATAGAGCGCGACGGCGGCGCGCGCCCATTGCGCCGGCCGCGCCGCCGCGAGCGTCGCATCCTCGAGCACGTGAACGACGCCTTGCGCCATTCCAGCGGCGACGATTCCACAGCGATCGGCGCGCTTGCCGGATGACGCGGGCGGATCGATGGCGACGACGATGCGCTCCATCGGCGGCGACGCGGCGACGCGCGCCGCCTCCAGCATGTCGCGCGACCACAGCGCGTCGGCGCGCTGCTCGACGATCTCGCCGTCGAGCTCCTGACGGCCCAATCGCGTGCCGGCATATTGCGCGAAGACGCTCTCGATGAAGGACGGCGCGAGATTGGCGGCGTTCTGCCGCGTCGTCGCGCGCGTCGTCACGACGCCTTTCTCGCTCAATAGCCGCTTCAACAGAGGAATGGGCCGCGGCGTCGTGGTGACGATCTGGCGCGGCCATTCGCCGAGGCGTAGCCCGAATTGCAGCATGTCCCAGCTCTCCTCGGCGTAGCGCCATTTCGCCAGCTCGTCGCACCAGGCGGCGGAAAATTGCGGACCGCGCAGGCTCTCTGGATCTTCCGCCGAGAAAGCCTGCGCGACGACCCCATTGTCGAAGGTCAGCCGCTTGCGCGAAGGCTCCCACGAGGGCCGCTCGCTTCGCTGATGCGCGGCGAGAATTCCGGAGACGCCTTCGATCATCACATCGCGCACATGGGCGGCGCTCTCGCCGACGAGCGCGATGGGCGACATCGGACGGATCGCGAATTGCGGCCGTCCACGCGCGATGGCGCGCACCCATTCGGCGCCGGCGCGCGTCTTGCCGGCGCCGCGTCCGCCCAATATCAGCCAGACGCGCCAAGGCAGGCCGCCCGGCGCGAGCAATGGCGGCCATTGATCCTCGCGCGCGCAGAACTCCCAATCGGCGAGCAGAGTCGCGAGCTCGCGCGCGGAAAATCCCTCGATCAGCTCGTCGAGCCTACCCTTGGCCGAACATGCGCTCGAGCCGGCGAGCAAGCTCCTCGCGGAGCTCGGCCAATTCGCGGGGAGGTTCGTCGTCGAAAGCGTCTCGGGCACGCCCGTCCTCCTCTCGCGCCGCGCTCGCGTCACGATTCATGCGCTTCAATTCCGCGAGGCTGCGCACCAGGCTCGCGAGCACGCGCGCGCTCGTTTCCATCGTCTTGGGCGCCGCCTTGGCTCCGCAGGTCGCGAGCGCGGCTTCGGCGCGGACGAATTCGCGCTCCACCGCCTCCTCGAGCCGCGCGATGAGGCTGCGCGACTCCGTTTTCGGCGGCTCGTTCGGCGCGCTCTCTGGCGCCGTTGCAGGCGGCGGCTCCGAGCTCTTGCGCTTGATCGGCGAGGGCCGCATCGTCCATCCCTCGCGCTCGCGAAAGCGTCGAAACGCCCGCTCGCTCATGCCGAGCATCGCGCTCAGCTCGGCGAGCGGCGTGACGCCGGCGTCGTAGAGAAGCTTCGCCTGCGTGACCGTTTCGCGCGGGAGCGTGTCCTGCTTGCGCGCCATGCATTGGCCTCCATGAGATGCGCTCTTCGGGAGCGAGCCTGAGGGCTCGCGGTCCAAATCTCGATGGCGTCTGCGGTCGCCGATCTCTGTCATCGCGTCATTCGACGAACGCCCTGGACCGCGAGCCTTCGAACCACGCCTGCAGAGCAAATGAACGCACGCGCGCCAAAGGGCTGGCATTGACGCGTCTATCTGCCGCGCTTCGACTTGCCGGAGCGAGTTCGGCATGTCGTCTTCCGGACGGCGAGCAGCTTGGTGCTGGACGTCGACGCGCGCCGCGATCTCTGCGAAGGCGAACGGCCCCTGGCCGATCCGATCGCGGCGCAGATCGCGGAAGATGCAAACCGCTATTTCGACGGCGCGAGATGTCGTCTCTTCGCCTGGTGATCAGGCCAAATCACGCGCATGTCGTCGTCGAGCCTCTGGCGAATTTTTCGCTCGGGGCGATCATTCGTGGCGGGAAGGCTTTCAGCGGCGCTGAGCGACTATTTCGATCGCTAAATGCGTGACGAAAACGACCTCCAACAAACGATCGCCTATGTCGAAAGCAATCCCGTGCGCGCCGGCCTCGTGACCGAGCCGCGCGATTGGCGCTGGTCGTCGGCGCGATTGCGCGACCGATACGGCCTCCCGTGATCGCTTTTGATGCGCGCTCCGGACCGCGAGCCTTCAGGCTCGCTTTCGGCATTTGCGAAAAGATCGGAAGGACGCCGCCATGACGCGTCGCTCGCCGATGCGCGCGCTTCGTCCTGGAAAGAGCGAGCGTGAAGGCTCGCGGTCCAGTATCGCGCGCTAGGAAAAACCCGTCGAGAGATGCAAGGCTCTTTGACCGCCCCGCCGCCCCGCCGCCCCGCCGCCCCCAAGCGCAATTCTGGAGCATGGGACTTGTCTATAGGACCATCGTCACGGTGTCAAGGAATAAATTCATAACTCCGGTATCAGGGGCGGAAGTCGTCGCGAATGCGGACGGCGGCCAAACACGTCAGCTCCGGTTTCGCGCGATCACATCGCCCGCGGTCAGCGGCGTGTAGGCGGCCTCCGGCGTGGCGAAGGCGTGGGTGAGCTCGGCTTTCAATCGCTCGAACGCCTCTTTCTCCGCTCGCTCCTTGTCGCGGCGGATCAGATCGATATTCGCTGACATTCTCATAGGCTCCGTCCTCACCCACATTCGCAGCGACGAACTCGCTCAATGGGCCGCTGACGCGAACCGTCATCGTCGTGGTTTTTGACATGGCGCCGGCCTCTCGACAATCAGCAATATAATCAATATCGAATACGTCGCAAGCGGGTCTCACGCCGCCTGCCCCTTCTTGCGCCGGGGCCATCTCTTCGGCCACAGCACGATGAAATTGGGCAGATCGTCGGTCTCCACCTCCTCCTCGCGCGCCGCCACGCGGCCGCGCACGGAAACGCCGGCGGCGTGCACGCTGGCGGGGTCGCCGGTCAGCAGGGGATGCCAGTCGGGCAGCGACTTGCCTTCGGCGCGCAGGCGATAGGCGCAAGTGGGCGGCAGCCAGGAGATGCCGGCGAGCGCCTTCATGGTGAGGCGCACACAGTCCGACACTTTGCTCTGGCGGCCAGCATAGTCGCGGCAACGCCCGGTGTCGCCGTCCAAAAGGTCGCAACCGACGCTCGTATGATAGATTTCCCCACTATCCTCGTCCTCGAGCTTGACCAGGCAGCAGCGTCCGCAACCGTCGCAGAGCTTCTCCCATTGCGCCCGCGTCAATTCGCCCAACGGCTTCATCCAGAACGGCTCGCCCGTCTCTTTTTCCCCGCTTCTCGCCATACTTTGTCTCGGGCCCTCGTCTGCAGCGCAGCGCGCGCTTTATTCATCCTGCCGGCGATCCTGCGGGCCGGCCATATCGTCAAGGCGGCTCGAGGAGTGCTATCATCCGCCTCCCGGTTCGCTTAATCGCCCAGACGGGCCCAGGGAGCGGCGCAATTGCTCGAACCTATTCGATCCTCGCGCTTATACAAGCGGGCCGCAAGGCTTCTGCTGGCGTTCGACGCCTATATCGACTCGAGCCTCTTCGATTCGAGCCGCGGCGCGCGCGAGGCCTATGAGAACTTCTCCGCCTTCATGAACCGCTTCCAGGTGCGCGGCCTGCGCCGAATCGGCGTGGAGATCGGCTGCGAGTCGCTGACGCTCGCGCTCGGCGGCGGCATTGTCGCGCTCGCGCTGTCGGTCTCCGCCATGCGCATGACCAGCGACGATTGGCTGAAGAAGCAGGATCTCTCGGTCACTTTTCTCGATCGCTATGGCGCGGTCGCCGGACAGCGCGGCATCAAGCATGACGACGCCGTGCCGCTCGACCAATACCCCGATTATGTCGTCAAGGCGGTGCTGGCGACAGAGGATCGCCGCTTCTACGAGCATTTCGGCATAGACATCGTCGGCACGGGCCGCGCGCTCACGGTGAATGCGCGGTCGGCGGGCGTGGTGCAAGGCGGCTCGTCGATCACGCAGCAGCTCGCCAAAAACGTGTTCCTCTCCAATGAGCGCACGCTCACACGCAAGATCAACGAGGCGTTTCTCGCGCTCTGGCTCGAGCAGCGCCTCACCAAGCAGGAGATTTTGAAGCTCTATCTCGACCGCGTCTATATGGGCGGCGGCGCCTTCGGCATTCAGGCGGCGGCGGAATTCTATTTCGGCAAATCCGTGCGCGACGTCTCGCTGTCGGAAGCCGCCATGCTCGCCGGCCTGTTCAAAGCCCCGACGAAATACGCTCCGCATGTCAATCTTCCGGCCGCGCGCGCGCGCGCCAATGACGTGCTCGACAATCTCGTCGACGCCGGCTTCATGACGCAGAGCCAGATCGTCGCCGCGCAGCGCAATCCGGCGACGCCGGTCGAGCGCAAGCGCGACCAGAGCCCGGATTGGTATCTCGACTTCGCCTTCAAGGAGGCGCAGCGCCTCGCCGAGGCCGGCCGGTTCGGCGACGACCGCGTGCTCGTCATCCGCACCGCGCTCGACCCCAATGTGCAAAAGCGCGCCGACGAGGTGGTGGAGGAGAATCTGCGCGAGAGCGGCCGCGCCTATCACGCCAAGCAGAGCGCCTCGGCCTTCATGGATCTCGACGGCGCCGTGCGCGCGCTGGTCGGCGGACGCGACTATGGCGCGAGCCAGTTCAATCGCGCGACGGAGGCGGCGCGCCAGCCCGGCTCCTCCTTCAAGCCCTATGTCTATCTCACCGCGCTGATGACGGGAAAATTCAAGCCGACGACGATCGTCACCGACCGCCCGACCTGCATCGGCAATTATTGCGTCCACAATTACAGCGGCGGCTACGCCGGCTCGCTGCCGCTCTCGCTGGCGCTCGCCAAATCGCTCAACACCATCGCCATTCAATTGTCGATCGCCATCGGCAATGGCGATTCCCATGCGGGCCGCGCCAAGATCATCGACACCTGCCGGCGTCTCGGCATCACCACGCCGCTCGAGGACACGCCTTCTCTGCCTGTCGGCCAGAGCGATGTGGTCCTGCTCGAGCATGCGGCGGGCTACGCCGCTTTCGCCAATGGCGGCAAGAAGACGACGCCCTACGCCGCTGTCGAGGCGCGCAACAGCCGCGGCGATATTCTCTATCAGCATGATCGCGACGCGCCGCCGCAGGAGCAGGTGGTGCCCTTCGAGAAAGTGGCCGAGCTCGACACGATGATGAAGCGCGTCGTCGACGAAGGCACGGCGCGACGCGCGCAGCTCGGCGAGGGCATCGACGTGATCGGCAAGACCGGCACCACCAACGGCTATAAGGACGCCTGGTTTTGCGGCTATACCGGCAATATGGGCGGCTGCGTCTGGTACGGGAACGACGATAATGAGGGGATGGCCAATATGACCGGCGGCGCCTTGCCGGCGAAGACATGGCACGACATCATGGCCTATGCGCATCAGGGAATCGCCATCAAGCCGATCCGCGGCCTGTCTTCGCCCGCCGCCCTCGCCGCCGCCGCCGCCGCTCAGCCCAAGACAGTCGAGCTCGGCGCGCCGGCGCGTCCCGCCGCGCTCTCGCATAGCGCGCTGGATGCGCTCGGGCAGATCGAATCGAAGATGAAATTCGACGAGATCAAACGTCCCGCCCCCGGATCGTCGGAGGCGCGCCCCACCGACAAGCGCGCCGATCGGCGCTGACGGATTTCGCATGACCAATTATGTGAAGGCCTTCGCCGTGATGATCGCGGGCCTCTTGCTCGGCTTCGCGATGACCGCCGTCTCGCTCGGGCTCGGCCGCGGCTTCGGCGCGCTGCACGCCGGCCCGTGGACCGCCTGGCCGCGACACGGCGCCGCCGATATCGATCCTTATGCGCGCGCCGTGCTGGCGCGCTCGGGCGAGGCGCCGCTCGGCCGCGATCAAGGGCTCGCCTTCTTCGCCCGTACGGATTCGAGCGGCGCGCCGCTCGACGGACGCTGCGATTATCGCATCCTCGATTCGACTCCCGCGGCGCGCTTCTGGACGCTCGGCGCGGCGAGCGCCGCGGGCCGGCTCATCGACAATCCCGCCGATCGCTACGCCTTCACCTCGAGCGAGATCACGCGGCGCGAAGGCGGCTCCTTCGAGATAGACATCGGCGCGCAGGCGCGTCCCGGCAATTGGCTGCCGGTGGCGAGAGAGCCCTTCGTGCTGGTTCTGCGCCTCTACGACACGCCGCTCGACGTCGAGTCGGCGCCCGACCCGACGACATTTCCAAAGATCGTGAAGCTGCATTGCGCATGAAAATATCTCGCGACTATCTCGACTGGCTGCCCTGGGCGCTCGCGACCGTCTGCATCGCGGGATCCGTTCACATCGTCTCCGTGCTGCTGATGCCGGAGATCGCGCCGCGCAATGCTTTCGCGCGTCTCGTCGATGCCGCGAAGAGCGCCGAGACGACGCCCAACGGCGTCGCGCTGCTGCCGCGCGCCGCGCCAGGCGCGGAGGTCATGCCCTTCGAGGATTCGGCCTTTGTCGAAGGCGTCTGCCTCTTCGATCTCTCGCGCGGGCTGATGCGGGTGCGCGCGGACGCCGATCCCGAAGATCTCCTCGCGCTCTCCTTCCACGCCCGCACCGGCCGCATCTTCCATTCGGTGACCGATCGCTCGGCGATCAAGGGCAAGATCGACGTGCTGATCGGCGATGCGAGCCAGATCGAGGCTGTCGAGGGCGAGGACGAGGAGGCTCCGCCGCAGCAGGTGCGGGTGACGGCGCCCTCGACGCGCGGCTTCGTGCTGCTGCGCTCTCTGGCCAGACGCGCGAGCGACCGCGACCGCGCCGAGCAGCGCCTGCGTTCCATCACCTGCGAGACTGTCGCCGAGCCGGAGAGCTGACGGGCCTGACGGCCGGCTCTCGTCGAGCGGCGCCCTGGCGATCGGACAAGTCGCCGCATTGCGAGCGCCCTCCCCTGTGACCATGTCATAAGGGGAGGCCGGCAATAGCGAGGGCGATGCGATGAGAAAGATCATTCCCACACTGGCGGCGGCTCTTCTGGCGGCGACGATCGCGCCGGCGCTGGCCGAGACCACTGTCGAGACCAAGCCCGTCGCTCCGCAAGAGGAGCACGGAGGCCATGAGGGCTGCTGCAAGATGATGCATGAGATGCGTCAGATGCATGAGCAGATGATGGATCACATGAAATCCATGCATCAGGGCCAAGGCGATCATGGCGGCGAGCACGGCGGCGATCATGGCGGCGGCCACGAAGGCGCGCCCAAGGCCGAATAGCCGCGCCTGGACAGTTGCAGGAGAAGGCCCGTTTCCCTCGGCGAGAAACGGGCCTTTCCGGCTCACGCCGTCAGCGTCGGATAATCCGTATAGCCCTCGGCGCCCGCCGCATAGACGGTCTGGTAGTCGACCGGGGCGAGCGGCGCGCGGCGGCGCAGGCGCTCGACGAGATCGGGATTGGCGATGAACGGCCGGCCGAAGGCGATGAGATCGGCGCGGCCGCTCGCGAGCGTCTCCTCGGCGAGCTCCAGCGTATAGGCGTTATTGGCGATATAGGCGCCGGGGAAGCTCTCGCGCAGAGCGCGATAATCGAAAGGCGCCACGTCGCGCGGCCCTTGCGTCGCGCCTTCGATGACATGGATGAAGCCGAGCTTCTTCTCCGCCAGACGCTCCACGAAATATCCGAACACCGCCTGCGGATCGCTGTCCGACATGTCATGGACCGGACTGACCGGCGAGATGCGCACGCCGACGCGCGACGCCTCCCATTCCTCCAGCACGGCGTCGGCGACCTCGAGGCCGAAACGCGCGCGATTTTGCGGCGAGCCGCCATAGGCGTCGGCGCGCTTATTGGAGCCGTCGCGCAAAAATTCGTCGATCAGATAGCCATTGGCGCAATGGATCTCGACGCCGTCGAAGCCGGCCTCCTTGGCGTTGCGGGCGGCCTCGCGATATTCGGCGACGATCCCCGGGATTTCGTCGAGCGCGAGCGCGCGCGGCGTCGAGCAGTCGACGAAGCCCGTCTCGATCGCCACCTGCTTCGTCGTGGCGATGGCCGAGGGCGCGACCGGCGCGCCGCCGCCGGGCTGCAGCGAGACATGCGACACGCGCCCCACATGCCAGAGCTGCAGGACGATGCGCCCGCCGGCCGAATGCACGGCGTCGGTCACCTGGCGCCAGCCGGCGACCTGCTCGGGCGAGTAGATTCCCGGCGTGAAGGAATAGCCCTGCCCCTGCTGCGAAATCTGCGAGGCCTCGGCGATGATGAGCCCGGCCGCGGCGCGCTGCCGGTAGTGCTCGGCCATCAGCGCATTGGCGGCGTTGGTCCCATGGGTGGCGCGCCGCCGCGTCAGCGGCGCCATGACGATGCGGTTGGGGAGCGCCAGATCGCCCAGCCGAAAGGGTTCGAATAAAAGATCGGTCATATCCACGAATGTCCTTTTGGTCTCGCGCCCGGCGCGCGGCTCCCGCCCGGCTTCCGACGTCCACTTGGGAATTGATCGCAAATTTGTTAGGTCCGGACCAGATGGAATGATTTTCTCGGGAAAGGGTCCCATGACCGACGAAACAGCGACCGACGCAGACTTCCGCCGCCGCCTGGACGAAGCCGCGAGCGCGACCGAGGCCACGCTCGACGCCCTGCTCGGGACGCAGCCGCTCGCCGGCGAGATCGCCCGGCCCGCCCGGCTCATGGAGGCGATGCGCTATGTCGCGCTCGGCGGCGGCAAGCGGCTGCGGCCGTTTCTGGCGCTGGAATCGGCCCGGCTCTTCGGCGTCGAGGGCGAGGGCGCGCGCCGCGCCGCGGCGGCGATCGAGATGATCCATTGCTATTCGCTCGCCCATGACGATCTCCCGGCCATGGACGACGACGATCTGCGCCGCGGCCGCCCGACCGCGCACAAGGCCTTCGACGAGGCGACCGCCATTCTCGCCGGCGATGGGCTGCTGACCTACGCTTTCGACGTTCTGGCCGATCCGGCGACTCATGCCGACGCGCAAATCCGCGCCCGCCTCGTGCTGGCGCTGGCCCGCGCGGCCGGGCTCGGCGGCATGGTCGGCGGGCAGGCGCTCGATCTCGAGGCCGAGAAGGCGACGAGCCCGCTCTCGCAGGAGGAGACGCTCCGCCTCCAGGCGATGAAGACCGGCGCGCTGCTGCGCATCTGCGTCGATTTCGGCGCCATTCTGGGCGGCGCTTCGGCTCCCGTGGCCGCCGCCCTCGGACGCTATGGCGACGCGCTCGGCGCCGCCTTCCAGATCGCCGACGATATTCTCGACGCCGAGGGCGACGAGGCCGCGCTGGGCAAGCGCGCCGGCAAGGACGCCGAGCGCAACAAGGCGACGCTGGTCGGCCTGCTCGGCCTCGACAAGGCGCGCGAGCGCCGCGACGCCCTCGTCGAGGCGGCCATCGCCGCTCTCGCCGACACCGGGCTCGGCGCGGCGACCGGCGTTCTCGCGGAGGCGGCGCGCTTCGTCGCGCGGCGCAGCAATTGAGCGGCGCGATGGGTCCCGCCGGCGCGCCCCACGGCCATCAGCATCCGCGGCGCCCGCTGCTCTGGCGCGTCGTCAAGGCGCGCTCGCGGCTCTTCCTCAGCCTATTGGCGGGAGCGGTCGTCGGCCTCCTTTTGCCCGAGAGCTGGCGGCCGGTCACGCGCGCTCTCATCGGCTGGGACGTCTTCACGACGCTCTATCTGCTGCTCGCGGCGGAGCTGATGGCGCGCTCGACGCCCAACACCATGCGCCGCCGCGCGCAATTGCAGGACGAAGGCCGCCTCGTCATTCTCGTGATGACGATCGCCACCGCCTGCGCCTCCATAGGCGCGATCGTCGCCGAGCTCGGCCCGGTCAAGAATCTCGAGGGGTTTTCCAAGCACGCGCATATTTCGCTCGCCGTGCTGACCGTCGTGCTCTCCTGGCTGTTCGTCCATCTGACCTTCGCGCTGCATTATGCGCATGAATATTATTTCGAGCGCGCCAGCGCGCCGGACCGCGCGCCCGAGCTGCGCGGCGGGCTGATCTTTCCGGGAACGCCGCAGCCCGGCTATATCGACTTTCTCTATTTCGCCTATGTGATCGGCGTCGCCTCGCAGACGGCCGACGTCTCCACCTCTTCCGCCACCATGCGCGCCGTCGCGTTGGTCCAGGGCGTGCTGGCCTTTTTCTTCAACACCGCCATTCTGGCGCTCACCGTCAATATCGCCGCGGGCTTCGTGTGAGACGGCGCGCAATGTTCTCGGCGACGCTCGTCGCGACGGCGCTGGCATGCGGCGGCGCCTTTGCGGCCGAGGTGCGGATCGAGAATTTCGCTTTCGCGCCCGGCCGCCTGACTGTGAGAGCGGGCGAAACGATCGTCTTCGTCAACCGCGACCAGGCGCCCCATTCCGTGATCGGCGCGATGAGCAAGGAAGAAATATTTCACTCGCCCGAGCAAATGGACGAGGACGAGACTTTCCGAGTCACGCTCACGCGTCCGGGCGAAGTGGCCTTTCGCTGCGGGCTGCATTCGCACATGAGCGGAACGATTTCCGTTATCCCGTGAAATCGCAGGCCATGGAAAACGCGCGCCATGGAAACGCGCGCCTTGAAAGCGCACGTCTTGAAAGCGCGCGCCTCGAGACGCGCGGGCGAGCGTCGCAAGGGGGTCGGCCCCATGCGACGCGCGCGCTCATTTTTTCGCGGCCTGCGCCTTCCACGGATCGGAGAAACGCGGCGAGGTGAGCAGCGTCTCATCGGTCAGCGCTTTCAGAAAGGCCAGCAGATCGGCCTTCTCCTGCGGCGTCAGATCGATCTTGACGATCAACGGGCTCTTCAGCGGGCTCAACGCGCCGTCGCCGGCGTTCGGCCCCTTCTCGATCTTGCGCCCGCTGCGCGCATAGATGTCGATGACCTCTTCCAGCGTCGCCACCGTCCCGTCATGCATATAGGGGCCGGTCACCGCTATGTTGCGCAGGCTCGGCGCGCGGAACTTGCCCATATCGTCCGGGTCCTGCGTAATGTCGTAGAGGCCGTGATTGGGCTCCGGATAGGCGCCCTTTCCGTCTATGTCGTAGAGACCCGTGTTGTGGAAAGGCGTCTCCGCCTCACGCGTCTTGGCGTGCACGAATTGATCGTCGAGATTGACGCTGCCATGGCAGTGATGGCACTCCGCCTTCTCGCCGAAATAGAGATCGTGTCCGCGCTGCTCCGCCTCGCCGAGCTTGATCTTGCCCTGTAGATATTGGTCATAGCGGCTGTCGAAGGAGATCACGCCGCGCTGGAAGGTCGAGATCGCCTTGATGATCGTGTCGAAGGAGATTCGGTCGGCGGACTTCTTTTCCGGAAAGGCCGCGGCGAACCACTTGTCGTAATCCGCGTCGGCGCGGAAACGCCCGACGATCTCGGCCTTGTTGGCGTCATCGACGCCCATCTCGATCGGCCGCTCGCCATAGAGCGGATTCTCCATCTGGCGCTCGAGCGTCACCAGGGCCGGATTGGCCCAGGTGAAGGTCGCATGCCAGCCGGAATTGACGATGGACGGCGCATTGCGCGGCGTCTTCTCGCCGGTCGAGCCGACGCCGACGACGCGGCCGTCGGTGAAGGCACGCTCCTGCAAATGGCAGGAGGCGCAAGCGACGGTCCCATTGCCGGAGAGGCGCTTGTCATAGAACAAATGCCGACCGAGCTGGAACTTCTCCTCCGACATGGGATTGTCGGCGGGCACGCGCGGCGGCGGAACATATTTGGGAAGATCCCAATTCCAATTCGCCTGCTTGTCTTGCGGCTTTTCTTGTGGCTTGGCGGTCTCGGCGGAGGCGGCGAAAGCCGCCGCGACGGCGAGCGCGAGCCCGAAGAGCGATGCGCGCCTCACTGCTTGGAGCCCACGACTTTCGCCGACGTCCCGCCGCCGACCTTGAAGACCGGCGAGACGCCCGCCTTGGTCTGCTTGCCGCCGTCGCCGGCGCCCGCGGCGACGTCGCCGAGTGTCAAGCCCAACGCCGCGAAAACGGCCGGACATTCCGGATCGTCGAGCGCGCTCATGCAGCCGACCGCCCCGCCCTTGTCGGCGGCGATGTCGGAATTTTCGAGAAGCCGCGTCAGATCGAGCTCGACGCGCTGCGTCTTGGGATCGAAACGATCTAAGGCGACGGTGAAACGATTCTCATGCAGGCAGGAGACGATCTCGCCGGTCGCCGGATTGCCCTTGCATCCGGTCGAGCCGACGTGGACCATCCAAGTCCGCGTCTTGGAGCCGTCGGCCTTGACGACGGGCGTCACCGGATCGAACTCGAAGGTGATGAAGCGGCGGCCCGCCTGCCAGTTCCACGCCATGCCGACGACATCGAGCGGCGGGGCGGCGGTCTCGACATTGGAATGATTGATCGCGACGGGCTTGCCGTCGACGATCGTCTCCAGCGGCGCGCCGACCGAGAATTCGAGGCCGACATAAGAGCCCGCCGGCGCGTTTCCGACGATCGCGACGTTCTTCGCCGGATTGGCCTGGGTGCAGGGGGCGTTGCCGCCGCGCGCGTCCTTGAAGTCGAGCAGAGCGACGTCGCCATATTGCCATTCGCTCTGGTCCAGAGCAACCGGCGTGCGCTTGCCCTTGGCGTCGATCAGCTTGAAGCCATAGACATAGAGGCGGGCCTCATGGAGCTTGGCGGCGAGATGGCTGGTCCCGAGATTGGCGAGCGGCGCGCCGCAGCCGACCTCCTTGCCCTCGTCCACGAGCGCGAAAGAGATGGCGACAGGCTGCGTCTTGCCGCCCGCGGCGAGAGCCGTTCCCGAAACGGCGCAGAAACAACCGGCCGCCGCCGCCGCAAATCCGATATTTCGCAATGTCCGCATCTCGACTTCCTCCACTTTTCGGCCGGGCGTTCCGCCGTCCGCAACCTGTCTCGAGGGGGCGCCGCCTGTCTTATAAGACGAATGACCGCCCAAAAAAGGAACTCGGGACGAAAGATTTTTTGCCGCAGCATAAACCTCCCGTCCCGTGGTCCGATCAGAACTCCACCCGCAGCGAACCCATGAAGGTGCGCGGCGCTCCGGTCATGATCGTGGTCCGGCTGCCCGCCGAGGGGTAATAGACCGTGTCGGTGATGTTCTTGACATTCAATTGCGCGGTCACGTTGAAACCGGCGATCGTCGTCGTATAGGCGATCATGCCGTTGAGCAGCGCATAGCTCGGCAGGACGAAGGAATTCGCCGGGTCGCCGAGCTGGTCCGAGCTCACATTGACGCCTCCCGCGACGCTCAATCCGCGCAAATCGCCGTCGGCGTCATATTTGATCCACAGATTGCCATAGTTGCGCGGGCTGCCCGGCAGGATGCTGCCGACGACCGCGATCTGCCGATTGTAAGCCGTGACGGGATCGGTGGCGGTGCCGACGATGGTTCGCACATCATTATGGGTGTAATTGGCGATGACGCTCCAATTGTCGTCGATGCGCCCGGTCAGATCGAGCTCGAAGCCCTGGCTGCGCGCCTTGCCGATCGTGAGCGTGTTGGCCGCATTGCTCGGGTCAGTCACCGGGACATTGGTCTTGGTGATGTCGAAATAGGCCATTGTGAGCAGCAGGCGCTTGTCGAAGAATTCGGCCTTGAGGCCGCCCTCGAATTGCTCGCCTCTCTGCGGCGGCAATGTCGCGCCTTGCGTCGTCACTTGGTTCGCGCCCAGCGACTGGGTGAAATTGCCATAGACCGACAACCAGGGCCAAGGCTGATAGAGGACGGCGACGCGCGGGCTGAAGCCTTTGTCGTAGCTCGCCCAATAGGTCGCGTTCGCGAGCGCTGCGGACGTGCGGTAGCGGCTCTGCCACGTCTCCGCCCAGTCATACCTGCCGCCCAGCAGCACATGGACCGTGTCGTCGAGGAAGGAGATCGTGTCCTGCGCATAGACGCCGGTCCATTTCTGCCCGAGGACGGTGTATGTCTGCGCCTGGGCGAGATTCTCGAACTGCCAATAATTCGGCGCGTAGATGTTGACCGAGCTGCCGAGAATGGACAGGCCCGCATACATCGGCGTGAAATAGTTGAAATAATCGAACCCGGCCAGGATCGAATGCTCGAGCGGGCCGGTCGTGAACTTTCCCTTCAGATCAAGATTCGTCGCGAAGTTCTTGTCGGTGTAGCCCGGGAGATACGTCAGGAAGCGGGAGAGAACGCCCGTCGCCTGATTGAATCCGAAGGGAAATCCATTGTTGGTCTGATATCCCGCATTGGAGTAGCTCAGACGGTTCGTCAGGCTCCAGTCCGGCAGAAAATCATAGGTCCAGTCATAGGCGATGCGCTTCCTGTCCATATTGTCGGGCGTCAGCGCGGTGATGAAGGCCGGCGAGAGATAGCGGCTGCGCGGAATATTGGCCGGACCTCCGGCGACGGCCGGGTAGATCGCATAATCGTCGACCCAGGTTCTATTGTCGTATTCGAAATCGATATTCATCCGGAACTGCTCGATCGGATGCAGCGTGACCGTCGGCGCAAGAAAGACGTTGCGATCGTTGACGACGTCACGATAGGAGCCGGAGCGGAAGAATTCGCCATTAAAACGATAGAGTATGGATTTGTCGTCCGTGACGGGCCCGGTCGCGTCGACGATCGTGCGCGTCAGCCCGTAGGACCCGATCTGCTGCTCCACCGAATAATAGGGCGTCTCCAGCGGGCGTTTGACCACCATATTGACGAGACCGCCCGGCTCCATGCGGCCGAAGAGCATGGCCGCCGGGCCTTTCACGACGTCGAGCGACTGCAGATTGGTCGTGTCGAAGTGACGAAAGCGAAACTCCAGCAAGCCGCCCTTGAAGGTGTTGGCCTGGAAGCCGCGAACCTTGACCACATTGTCGAAAAAATTCGGCGTGAGAGTGACGCCGCTGACATTGGAGACGAGAGCGTCTCTGAAAGTGATCGCTTGCTGGTCATCCATCGTCTGACGCGTCACAGCCTGAATGGACATTGGCGTCTGCATCAGCGAAGCGTCGGTCTTCAAGGTTGTCGGCGCGGTCGCGCTCGGCCTGTATCCGGTGGACCTGTCTCCCGGCCCCTGCGGGCCCGTCGTCGCGGGCTTCGCCTTCCCCCTGTCGGCGCCGATGTCGATCGCCGGCAGCGCCTCCGCGCCGCTCGCGTCATTCATCACGCCGCGATCGTTCTGCGCCAAGATGATCGACACTGTCTTGCCCTTGGCGGCGAAGCGCCAGGACAGGCCCGTCCCCGCGAGCAGACGGTCCAGCCCTTCATGGACCGAAAAATCGCCGTCGAGCCCCACCGTCTTCAGCCGGCTGGTGACATCGGCGTCATAGAGAATCTGCAGGCCGTTGAGATCGGCGAAGGCGTTCAACGCGCCCGGCAGCGGGCCGGAGGGGATGCGATAGCTCTGCATGAGGCCCGCGCGCTCCTGCGGCGAAATCGCCGCCTGCGCCGGCGAGTCGGAGACTCCCGAGCCCAGCGCCAGGGCGCCCATTGCGGCGATCGCCAGCGTCGATCCCATTCTGCTCTCGCCCACTCCCGCACAATTGCGATATGTCCGCCCCGCCATCACGCCGCCTCTTCCTCGCCGGAGACGGTTTTCGTCTCCCCTGCAACCGCCCTCCACGCGGCAGGCGGGCAAAAAGGAGGTCGGCCGAGAAAAAAATTCGTCCCGCGGCGCGCTATTCGTGCACGATGGTCAGATATTTGGTGACATGCGTCGCGCGCAGGCCGAGCGAGGTCTCGATCTCATCGAGCGCCGCGATCGGGTCCTGAGCGTTGAACACGCCGGTCACGCGCCGCGCCTGCAACGCCGAATCGAGAAAATAGACGAAGCCGCGATGATAGCGGCCGAGCGCGCGCACGACCTCGCCGAGCGGCTGATTCTCGAACATCAGCTTGCCGCGCCGCCAGGCGGTGGCGCGCGCGAGATCGACCGGCTCCGGCGCCACGGCGGCTCGGCTCGGCCCGAATCCGCTCTGCTGCCCCGCCTCGACGGTGACCTCGCCGCCGCCGCCCGCGACGCGCACGCTATGGCTCGTCACCGTCACGCGGACCTTGCCATTCTCGAGCGCGACGTCGAAAGCCGTGCCCAGCGCGGTCGCCGTTCCGCCCGCCGCCTCGACCACGAAGGGCCGCGCGGGATCGGGCGCGACCTCGAACCAGGCCTCGCCGGCGAGCAGCGTCACCCGCCGCTGCGTCGGGCCGAAATCCAACGCCACGGCGCTGCGCGAGTCGAGCTCGATGCTGGAGCCGTCGGAGAGCGTCGCCTGCTTCGTCTCGCCCGGGCCGGCGAGCACATCCGCGCGCAGCCGCAGCGCGATCTCGTCGGAAAAGAGCAGCGCCAGCAGCGCGAGGCTCGCCGCGGCGACCGCCTTGCGCCGTCGGCGCCGCGTCTTGCGCTGCGGGCCGGCGCCCGGCCAGCGCGGCGCCATGAAATCGCCGAGCGCGGAAAGCCTGTCATAGGCCGCGCGATTGGCGTCCTCGGCCAGCCAGGCCTCGAAGGCGACCTGCTCCTTCTTGGAGAGCGTCGCCTCGTTGCGCCGCAGCCACCAGTCGATGGCGGCGGCGCGGAGGTCCGGCGGCGACGCGGATTTCGTCTCGGACATTGCCTCACCCATCGCAGAGCCGCGCCGACGCCCGTGGCGAGCGAGCGGCGTCCTGCGTTGCACACCACGCGCGAGACCGCGAAAAAGGAGGTCGCCCGCGCAAAAAACGAGAGTCTGATCGATCGAACGATTCCGGTCGATCGGAAAGCGCTCTAGTCCAACGCCGCCCAGCAGCGCGCCATGGCGAGCCGCATGTGCTTTTGCGCCATATTGCGCGATATGCCCAACCGCTCGGCGATCTCGCCGAGGCCGAGCCCCTCGCGCATATAGAGCAGGAAGACGTCGCGGCAGCGCGGCGGCAATCCGTCGACGGCCTCGCGCAGCAGGCGCCATTTCTCCTCGGCCTCGAGGCGGGCGTCCGGCATTGGCCCGGTCGAGACGGCCTGCTCGGCGTCGGCGCCGAAGTCGACATATTTCGCTTCGGTGCGGCGGCGACGGGCGTGGTCGCGCGCGAGATTGACGGCGATGCGCTGCAACAGCGACGGCGGATCGGCCACCGCCTCGAACCGCTCGCTCCGCAAGGCGCGCGCAAAGGTCTCCTGCAGCAGATCGGAGGCGTCCTCGCGTCCCACGCGGCGCGCGAAATAGGCGATGAGCTCGCGCCGGCTGCGCAGAAACAATCGATCGAAGAAGCGCGATTTCTCATCCGACATCGACAATGTCCGGCGAGGGCCGAAACGCCCGGCGACGCGGCCGGGGTTCGGCGAGAAATTGGCGAGGGTGCGGGCGGGCCGTTCATGCGGCGCGCCGGCTCGGGTGAAAAAGGCGGCGCATGCGGCCGCCGTGGATCAGCCGAGCGACGGCGGCGCGCGCGACGACCAGGGCGGCGCCGGCTCGGGACCCTGCGCGCCGGGCTCGGCGGGACGACCGAGCGGCGTCGTCCGGCCCGTCGCGAGGGGGAGCGCGACGCTCGCCTCCGCGCGATCGAGGAACGCGAGGGCGAGCGAGCCCGGCACGCAACAGTGCGGATGCAGCGGACAGGCGGGCGCCGGCGCTCCCTCGCCATGCGCCGGCGCGCCACAATCGGCGGAGCCGAGCGCGCCCGCGGAAGCGCCGAGGGAAGAGTTGGCGGAGGTGGCGGAGGTGGCGGAGTGGAATTGACGCGCGTGCCCGCCGCCGGTCGCGACGAAGAGCAGCAGCGCTTGCAGCAAGGCGGCGAGGACGGCGATCGGAACGATCGTCGCTCGCTTCGAGAAGCCTCTGCCGTGCAAACTCGCCATAGGGAACGATCCGGCGCCGCGCGTGCGATCGGCGAGGGCCGGCGGACGCGCAAGGGAGAGTCCTAGAACGCAGCGTTGCGACGAGTCAACGGCGGGGGGCGCGGGGTGGAGGGGTGTTTGAAATTCCGCTCGTGACCCATTTCGGTCCCGTCCCGCCCGAGCAGCGGACGTTCGGTTGCGTCGACAGCAGACATTCCGGTGTCAGGGCGAAAGCGGAGCGATGCAGATCCTGCTCGCTGTAGGCTTCCGTCTCGACAGGTCAATTCTCGCTCCCGAATGTGGAAAGCCACGTCGACGGGCATATATCTGCCTCGCCCACTTCATGGGCGCTAGGGAGGAAGGGGTCGGTTCCGACGGGGACGATCATGCCGACTTCCGATTCAACCAGAACCCTGCGCAATCACGCCCCTTGGAACAAGGGCCGCCTGCTCGGTCAGAAGCGCCCGCTGAGGCCGAAGGACGTCTGGACCATACGGGTTCGCTTGCAGCTCGAAGGCCGCAAGCGCGACCTCGCCATGTTCAATCTCGCTATCGACAGCAAGCTCCGAGGCTGCGATCTCGTGCGCTTGCAAGCGAACGACGTCTGCGTCGGCGGCCGCGTCCGTGATCGCGCCGTCGTGATCCAGAAGAAAACCGGGCGTCCTGTTCAATTCGAGGTGACCGAAACCCGTCGGTCGGTGCAGGATTGGCTCGACCGCCGTGGCGCCATGACTGCGGAGTATCTGTTCCCGAGCGGCTTCACGACGCGGACTCACATTTCCACCCGGCAATACGCACGCATTGTGCAGAAATGGGTGGCGAGCGCCGGACTCGATGGTTCCGCTTACGGAACGCACTCCATGCGTCAAAGCGGCTCAGATATACAAGAAGACGGGCAATTTGCGCGCTGTTCAACTTTTGTTGGGGCACACCAAGTTGGAAAGCACGGTCCGCTATCTCGGCATCGAGGTCGACGACGCTCTCAGCATTTCAGAGCAGGTCGATCTTTGAACGTAACGAACGCCGCGGCCTGACGCCAAATTGTTTGGCCGCGACGCACCTCATGATGACGATGACGTTTACGGGGAGACTGAACTCTCCGTCGGACGGCTCTCTCCTACGTCTCCACGCGGGTAGAGTGCCATATCCGTCGGCGGACGGCGCGGGTGCTTGGCTTTATCCAAAGAGAATGACCGAAAAAGCGTCGCCATTCGAGGAGTGTTGCAGTTTTGCAACGGAGAATGAACTTTCGTCAGTCCGACGAACTCCCAAACTTGACTCCGCGTCGCATCCGGGAGTTCGTTGAGCCAAATGGACACGTTCGCGCTCTGGCCGAAAGAATTTACCCGTGTGTTGGTCGCGGGGCTCTTGGCGTGGGCCTTGATCCTCCAAGGAGCGGCCGCCGCCGCAGCGCCCGGATTCAGCAGTATCGACATCGTCTCCGGAGGCCTCGATCGTTGCGCGAGTGACGCCGACGGCCATCGGCATTCGCCCGGGCCGCACCTTCCTTGCTCCTGCTGCTTTCCCTGTCGTGCGTTTCAAATCGACGGCGCGGCGGGACATCCGGCGATCCTGCCGACGAACATCGCGTTTTCGGCGCCGTTCCCCGAGACCATTCTCGTTGATCTGTCGCCGAGCGCGAAAGCGACATCGGCCGTCGGCTGGCTCAGCTCTTGGTCCTCGCGCGCCCCGCCGATCGCCTGACTCGAAGCGACTCCGCGCGCTGCGCCGTTTCGGCAGAGGCCGCGCCCTCCGTCCATCCGTTCCGCCCCCATCTAAGTCGGTCGATGCGCAGGTCCATGACGCTTGTCAGGACCAGCGGCGCCGTTGGAAACCGCATGCCGGACAAGAAATCGGCCTCGATCAGGGAGCTGTTCTTGCGCAACAAGCGCGGATTGCTCACCTATCTGACCCGGCGCGTCGGCCGGGCGGACGCGCCGGATCTGCTTCAGGAGACGTTCCTGCGCGTTCTCGACCGCGGCGGCGCCGTCGAGATCTCCGATCCCGCGGCCTATCTGCGCCGAACCGCAGCCAATCTCGCGACGGACCACGGTCGCCGCAGCGATCAAGAAGCGAAGCTCCTGGTTTTCGACGGAGCGGCCGATGCGCCCTCCGAGGACTCGACGCCGGAAGAACGGGTCGACGCCAAAGAGCGCGCGCGGAGATTGGCCATGGCGATCGAGGCGCTGCCGCCGCGCTGCCGTCAGGTCTTCACGCTACGCATGCGCGACAAGCTTCCACCCGACGAGATTGCGCGGCGGCTCGGCATCTCGCGGAAGATGGTCGATCGGCACCTTCAGATCGCCATCGAGCGCTGCCGAAAGGCGCTGAAGTAGCTTTTTTCGGGGGGAGCACATGGCGGATCGCGGCGAGCTTCCGCCAATATAGATGAGGGCCTCTTCGTGGCGCGCCGCCAGCGCGCGCTCGCGAGCCATCGAACCGAGCCAGTGACGGGAAGAATGAACGAGAACGATCGATCTCGGAAAGAGGACGCGATCTACAGGACCGCGGGCGCGTGGTGGGTGAAGGTCGACGGGCGCTCCTTGTCGCGCGAGGACCGCGCCGCCTTCGACGCCTGGCTCGCCGCCGATCCGTTCCACCGAACGGCCTTCGACGAAGTCTCCTCCATCTGCGACGAGGCGCAGACGTTGGAGCCCTGGCCCGTCGACGCGCCCGAGATCGCGCGGCGGCCGCGCAAGGTCATCGCCGCGGCCGCGCTCCTCGCCGCGAGCCTGGCGTCGTTCCTGTGCTTCGACGAGCTGTCGTTGCTCTGGCAGGCCGATTATCGGACGGGGACGGCCGAATCCCGCTCGATCACGCTGGAGGACGGATCACGCGTCGAGCTGTCTGCGCGGTCGGCGGTCGCGGTGAATTTCACAGGAGCCGAACGGCGCCTCTCGCTGCTCGCCGGCGAGGCCTTCTTCCAGGCGGCCCCCGATCGCGCGCGCCCCTTCGTCGTCGCCGCCGCGTCTGGAACCGTCACCGCGCTCGGCACCGCCTTCGATATCGCGCTCAAGGACGGCGAGGCCCGGGTCGCCGTCGCCGAGCATCGCGTCGCCGTCGCGAGCGGAGGCCGCAGCGAGGTCGTGGGGGAAGGACAGCAGAGTATCTTCGGACCCGCCGCGGCGATCACGGCCCCCGCCGCCGTCGACATCGATCGCGCGACGGGCTGGCGGCGCGGCAAGCTGATCTTCGTCGACCGTCCGCTCGGCGAGGTCGTGGCCGTCCTCTCGCGCTATCATCGCGGCTACATCGTCGTTCCGGGCGCCGCCACGCGCCGATTGAGCGTCACCGGAGTCTTCGATGTCGGCGACCCGCTCGGCGCGCTCGCGGAAATCGAACGCTCTCTCGATCTGCGCCCGATCTATCTCACCAACTATCTAGTTTTCCTGCGTGAATAGCGCACCGCGCCGCTCGTCCGACGAAAGTCGCGCGCCGCATGAACAGCGCAATCGAATTTTTTTTCGGATCGGACATGGGAGAATCCTCGGACGCCCCGTCAACCTAAGTAGAGGGACAATTTCGTCCCCGACGGTTTTGAGGGGCGGCGAATGGCGCGGGGCAGGTTCTCTCTCGAGGTCGAGGGCATGGGTGCGACGGCGATAGCGACGGTGATGGGTCTCATGGCGCTCGAGCCGGGCCAGCCGGCGGCGGCGCACGTGTCGATGACGCAGCAGGAGATTTCGTCGGCAGTCAGAGCCTATCAAATTCCCGAAGGGTCTGTCGCCGAGGCGCTCACACGCCTCGCGGACGAGAACGGCGTCCGCATGATCTACCGCACGCGATTGACGAAAAATTTCAGGACAGCAGGCCTGATAGGCAGCTACACGCTCACGCAGGCGCTCGACACGCTTTTGTCGGGAACGGGTGTCAGCTATCGCGTGACGGGTGAGGGACGAAGGGCGGCGATCATCCTCGCGCAAGCCGATAATGGCGTGCGCAACGACGCGACTCCGTCGGGGGCGACGCCGCTGCCGGCGATCAATATTGGAGCAGAGGCGAAGGAGACGAGTGGCCGCGCGGGAGCGAGCTCGGGCGCCATACGACAGGGTCCGGGCGACAGATATACGGGCTATAACGTCGTCAGCGCGCCTTCGACCTTGAAGACCGACACGCCGCTGTTGAAGACGCCGATCTCCGTGCAGGTCGTCACGCGTGAGATGATGGACGATCAGCAGGCGATCAGCCTCAAGGACGCGCTTCTCACCAATGTCAGCGGCGTGACCCTGACGCCGAATTTCTTCGACGTCTTCAAGGTCCGCGGCTTTCTGACTTTTGGAAGCATCTATAAGAACGGCCTGCAAGAATATCGTTATCGCTATCTCGATACGACGAATCTTCAATCCGTCGAGGTGCTGAAGGGGCCTGCGGCAATGCTATTCGGTCGCATGGAGCCGGGCGGCGTCATCAACCTCGTGGCTAAGCGGCCCTTGGAGACGCCTTATACCAATCCTCATTGATCAAAACCCATGCGCCCAGTCGCGTAGCCCGATGGACATGATGCGCCAAGGCTGCTCGATGAGCTTGTTCCAGGCGGCGCAACAATGATCGACGATATCGTCATAGGATTTGAAAACG
>NZ_DATBQF010000023.1:0-6127 GCF_036560965.1 Methylosinus sp.
ACCGCGTTTTCAAATCCTATGACGATATCGTCGATCATTGTTGCGCCGCCTGGAACAAGCTCATCGAGCAGCCTTGGCGCATCATGTCCATCGGGCTACGCGACTGGGCGCATGGGTTTTGATCAATGAGGATTGGTATAATCGACGAGTGCCCGCAAATTGCATTTGAAGTGGCCGTAATAGACCACATCGAACCGCACCAGCGTCGTGAACAGCCGGATATCGGTTTCGGTCAGCCGGTCGCCGACCAGGAAGCGCTGGGTCTCGAGGCGCTGCTCGAGCCAGTCCAGCGTCTCGAAGACATCCGCGAGGGCGGCCTCATAGGCCGCCTGCGTCGCGGCGAAGCCGGCGCGATAGACGCCGTTGTTGAGGCCGGCGTAGACGCGCTCGTTGATGGCGTCGATCTCGCTGCGCAGCTCGGCGGGATAATAGTCGCCTTCCGCCGCGCCTATGCGATCGAAGGCGCTGTTGAACATCCGCAGAATCTCTGCCGATTCGTTGGAAACGACTTTGCGGCTGTCCTTGTCCCAGAGCACCGGAACGGTGACGCGCGAGCTGCAGTCCGGCTCGGACAATGTGTAGAGCTGATGCAGCCATTGCACGCCATTCACAGTGTCGGGAATGACGCCCGGGCCTGGCTGGAACGACCAGCCGTCTTCGCCCATCAGCCAATGCGCGACCGAAAGGCCGACGAGCTCTTCCAGTCCTTTCAGCCGGCGCATGATGAGCGTGCGATGCGCCCAGGGGCAGGCGAGCGAGACATAGAGATGGTAACGGCCCGCTTCGGCCGGAAAGGCGGGCGCTTTGTCGGCGTCGCTCAGGCCGATCCAATTGCGGAATAGGGAGGGTGGGCGCCGCAGCGCGCCATCCTCGAGGTATTTCTCGATGCCGCCGCGCCGCCACTGGCCTGCGATCAGCTCACCCATGGACCTTCTCCTTCGTCGCATCGCGGATCATAGGCGCGACCTTTGCGCCGAGAAGCTCGATCGAGCGGCTCATCGCATCGGTGTCCAGCATCGCCGCGCTCATTTGAAAGGTGAGCCGCGAAACGCCGCCCAGCGCCTCGCTCGCTGCGAGCGCGCGCCGGGCGACGGTCTCCGGGTCGCCGATCAGAAACGCGCCATGGGGCGAGCACATCGCCTCGAAGCCGGCGCGCGTGACGGGCGACCAACCTCGTTCACGGCCGATCTGCGTGAACATATAGGCCCACCCTGGGAAGAAAGCGTCCTTGGCGGCCTGGTCGGTGTCGCCGACGAAGCCCATCGCGTGAACGCCGACCTGGAGCGTTTCCTCCGCATGGCCGGCGCGGCGGCCCGCCTGCCGATAGAGATCGACGAGCGGGCGGAAGCGCCGGAAGTCGCCGCCGATGATCGCGACCATGAGCGGCAGGCCCAGCGCTCCGGCGCGGATGAAGGATTGCGGCGTGCCGCCGACGCCGAGCCAGATCGGCAGGCGGGCCTGATGCGGTCTGGGGAAGACGTCCTGGCCGGTCAGCGGCGGCCGGAAGCGTCCTTGCCATGTGACATGAATCTCGTCGCGGAGCTTCAGGAGCAGGTCGAGCTTCTCGGCGAAAAGGGCGTCATAGTCCTGCATGGCGAGGCCGAACAGCGGATAAGCTTCGCCGAAGGATCCGCGCCCGACGACGATCTCGGCGCGTCCTTTCGCGATGAGGTCGAGCGTCGCGAATTCCTGAAAGACGCGGACCGGATCGGCGGCGCTGAGCACGGTGACGGCGCTGGTCAGGCGGATTCGCCGCGTCCGCGCAGCGGCGGCGGCCAGGATAACAGCGGGCGCCGCGTCGAGAAATTCCTCGCGATGATGTTCGCCGACGCCGAACACATCGAGCCCGACGCGGTCGGCGATCTCCACTTCGTCGAGCAGACGCTCCATCCGCTCGGCGGCCGATATGATTTTCCCCGTCGCAGGATCGGGGATGATCGCCGCGAAGCTGTCGACGCCGATTTCCATGCCGCTTCCTCGAGAATTAGACAGGAGAGCGCGTCACGTGCTCGCGGCGCACTTCGACAAAAGGCCGTCGACGGCGTCGAGTAGGAGAGAAGCCTTCTCGACGCCGAGCGCATGATCAGGCTCGGAGGCGGCGGCCGTCCAGGCTGAACGAGCCCGCGCCGAAGGCTACGATCTGAAGAAGGCCGCCGACGATGGCGATGTTCTTCAGAAAGTGGATCATCTGGTTTTGATCGGCGAAATTCTTGTGGAATATCGCGGCCAAAATGAGCGTGAAGGTCGCCAGGACCAGGCTGACGAGTCGCGCCCTGTATCCGATGAGCAGAAGGAGGCCGCCGCCGGCTTCGACGACGACCGCGATCACGAGACCGAGAAGCGGGGCGGGCAATCCGACCGACGCGATATAGCCTTGCGTGGCCTCGGGGGCCGCGAGCTTGCCGAGACCGCCAAGGATGAAGAGCACGGCGATCAGCAGGCGGCCGACGAAGGCGAAGGCGTTGGTGGACTTGGAGGCGTTGGTCTCACTCATGTCGATGAAGCTCCAGATGTTCGGCATAGGGGAAGGACGTCGCCGCGGGTCAGGCGGCGAGCGAAGCGATTTGGGCTTTCGCCTCGGCGATGGCGGCCGCCTTCGGCTCTTCGCCGAGATTGAGGCCTTCGGCGCGGATGATGGTGACGTCGATCAGCCCGATGAAGCCGAGAACGCCGCGCAGATAGCTTTCGTGATGTTCGAGCGCGGCGGCCGGGCTGTCGCCGGTGTAGACGCCGCCCCGTGTCGAGGCGATGACGACCTTCTTGCCCTCGGGCAGCAACCCTTGCGGGCCATTGGGGCCGTATTGGAAGGTGCGGCCCGCGACGCAGACACGGTCGATCCAGCTCTTGAGCTGTGAGGGGACCGAGAAATTATACATGGGCGCGCCGATCACGATGATGTCGGCGGCGAAGAGATCGTCGATATAGGCGCCGCCGAGCGCGAGGTCCTGGCCGAGGGCCGCGCTCGTCACCTCGCCGCCCTGGAAGACCGCAATATGCGCATCCGAGAGATGGAGGGCGGGCTCGGCGACGAGGTCGCGGCGGATCACCCGCGCGCCCGGATGAAGGGCCAGCTCTTTCGCCACGACCTCCGCGGTGAGCGCGCGGCTGACCGAATATCCGCCGAGGATGCTGGAATCGATGTGCAGGATCGTCGTCATTGGGAACTCCTCCGAGCCGCCTGCGTGAGGCGTCATCGCTTTGCGAGCGAAGAGGTTTTTCAGAGCGCGAAACATAAGTGTGTAGGTCGCATGGTTGTGCGAACAGGAGAAGCCGGTATATATTTATACTTACTATCGGATAATCCGATGGATTGGACACGCGCGATGCTGGACGGGGTCTCTCTGGATCAATTGCGGGCTTTCCTGGCCTCTGTGGACGAGGGTAGTTTTTCCGCCGCGGGGCGCCGGCTGTCCCGCACCCAATCGGCCATCAGCGAAGCGATCGGCAGCTTGGAGACGCATCTGGGCGTCTCCTTGTTCGATCGCAGCGGCCGCTATCCCCGGTTGACGAGCGAAGGCGCTGTCCTCGTCGCCGATGCGCGCCTAGTCCTCTCCGGCGTCGACGGCCTGAAAGCGCGCGCCAAAGGCATGGCCGCCGGGATCGAGGCCGAGCTGGCGATCGCGGTCGACGTCTTCTTTCCGATCGAGGCTCTGGCCGGGGCGGCGACCCAATTCCGCGAGCAGTTTCCCCGCACGCCGCTGCGGCTCTATGTCGAGGCGCTCGGGGCGGCGGTGGAGCCGGTGATCGACGGACGCGCGAGCTTCGGCATCGCCGGACCCTTGCCCATGCTGCCTGGCGGGCTCGTCGCCGAGCGCCTGACCCACGTGCGCTTGTTGATGGTCGCGGCAGCGAACCACCCGTTGGCCACTTGGAAGGCCGTCATTCCGAAGGAGGAACTGGCCCGGCACGTCCAGCTGGTCCTGACCGATCGCTCAGCCTTGACGGCCGGGCGCGAGTTCGGAGTCATGGCGCCGACCACCTGGCGCCTCGCCGATCTCTTCGCCAAGCACGCGTTTCTATTGAACGGACTGGGCTGGGGCGGAATGCCTCGTCATACCGTCCAATCCGATCTCGACGCCGGCCGGCTGGTCGAGCTTGCGATCGAGGACATACCTTCTGGCGGGCTCGCCTTGCCGATGTCCGTCGTCTATCGCGCGTCTGATCCGCCGGGACCCGCGGGCCGCTGGATGATCGAACGTCTCGCGGCCTGTCCGGTGGGGATGGGTGGCAAGGGCGCGATCGACCCCGTGTGCCGTTGAGCAAATGCGCTCGCTCAAACGGGAAGAAGACGCCCCGGTGGGACGGCGCAAGCGGTCCCACAAATGGCATATGCCTCGAGAGTGGCGATGCGCCTGCGGCGAATAGTCTTCCCGCTCGCGCCGTAGCCAGCCGGTCACCGCGCCGGAAAAGCGGTGCCGGGCCGCCACGGCTCACGAGAGCCGATGCTCAATATTTCGGCGGAGTGCATTATTTATGTAATTGAACTACATAGTGCATCGACTTCAGATGCGCCGGACGCCGGCAGAGATCCCCCGCCACCGGATCGGCGACGATTTGGAGCGAACGCAATGGGCCAAAGAGCCGGCATTTCCGGTCTTATGTAGCAGCCGCCACTGGCTTCCTCTACTGGCGCGGATTTTGAGGCTCTATGCTGTCGGCTCATCATTGATTGAGCATGGGAACGGCGATGAGCACGAGGGAAATTATCTCGGCCTTGCGAGACAAGAGATCGGAGCTCGCCGACACCATCGCCCAGCTGGAGCGTCAAGTCGATCGACAGCGCGCCGATCTCGGGCATATCGACGCCACGATACGGCTGTTCGACCCCAGCATCGAAGACGAGGAGACCCGATCGACCGCGCCACGCGCGCACAACAACTGGTTCCGTCCGGGCGAATGCCGCCGGCGCATCTATGACGTTCTGCGTGAAGTCACGGAGGCGATGACCACGCGCGATGTCGTCGCAGGAGTCATGAAGGCGAAGGGTCTACGGGAAGACGACGCTCGCACGCGTGAGTTGGTTCACAAGACCGTTCTCTGCTCGTTGAACCGGGCGAAGGATACGATCGAACGCAGCGAGGCGGCCGGGACCACGATGTGGCGCGTGATTTAGCCCGCTGTCGCCCGCTCCAATAGCCGCAAAAGTCGATCGATGGTCCAAGGCCCATCGCCAATCCGATGACGCCTTCCGCTTGGTCGCCATTGCCGATGCGGCGGTGATCTTCGCGCCATGCCGCTTCCTGCGCGTATCTGGCGAAATAGATTCCGGCGATATGGTGATGATGCCCGAGCTCGCCGCGGCGCATCCGTGAAAAGAACGACTCGGCGCCATTGGTGCAGGCGTCGTCGATGCTGTATCCCTCCTGATGATTGATCCGCTTCATCGAGAATTTGGCGTGCAGTGAATTCCAGGCCGGGCTCTCGTCGGCGTGAACCACGGTTCCCTTGGCGACCCGGCTGCGAATGAAAGAGGTTGCCGCGTCCTCGGACGGGAACACGGACGGCAAGGTGCGCCCGTCGCGTTCTCGCACCACGACGACGACTTTGCGTTTCCCCGATTGGTTCTCGGCGA
Source organism: Methylosinus sp. (assembly GCF_036560965.1). Classification (NCBI taxonomy): domain Bacteria; kingdom Pseudomonadati; phylum Pseudomonadota; class Alphaproteobacteria; order Hyphomicrobiales; family Methylocystaceae; genus Methylosinus; species Methylosinus sp. Next base: position 5,573 of record NZ_DATBQF010000023.1, read on the forward strand.
GGCGACGATCGACACGGTCGGCCGCCAGATTCTCCGGGCGGACATGACCGCCGAAATAAGCGCCGTCGATCTCGGCGACTTTTCCCTCGCCGCCGATTTTCAGGCCGCGCAGGCTGGCGGCCATGGCTTCGCGGAGCTTGTGCGCCAGCACGAAGGCCGTCTTATATTGAACGCCGAGATCTCGGGACAGGGCGAGCATGCTCTTGCCCTTCACCTCGTTGCAGAACAAGACGATCGACAAGTGATAGGTTTTCAGTGGCAGCTTATGCGACGAGAACAGCGTGCCCGAGGTCAGAGAAAAGTCGCTGCCGCAGGCCTGGCATCGCCAGCGCAGATGAGCGCCGCGCCGACAGTCATAGCAGGCCGTGCAGCCGCAGTTCGGACATACGGGCTTGCCATCAGTCGTCGGCCAGCGCAGCCGCGCGAAAACATTCGCGGCGCCTCGGTCGGACATGCGCATGACCTTGCCGATGCTGAGAGATCGCGCGGCGGCGGACAGGAGGAAATGCCGAGCCATGGCGCCTTCGCCAGAGAGAACATAATAAGAACACTCTC
>NZ_DATBQF010000024.1:0-9078 GCF_036560965.1 Methylosinus sp.
ACCGCGTTTTCAAATCCTATGACGATATCGTCGATCATTGTTGCGCCGCCTGGAACAAGCTCATCGAGCAGCCTTGGCGCATCATGTCCATCGGGCTACGCGACTGGGCGCATGGGTTTTGATCAATGAGGATTGGTATAAATAGCCCCAGGGAACACTGGTTTGTGTGACCGAAGCAAAGCTGAACCGAGAGTAGTCGCCGCCAACCAACAAAGTGTTCTTGGTTCCTAGCAGATCGAAATGGCTGACGAGATCCTGATTTGTTTGCCCAGAAGCCAGTTGTGATGTCGTTATAAGAAGTTTGCAGCGTGACCGGTGGGTTTGCTCCGGTGCTCGTTGCGACCGGCGCAGTAGTCCGCATAGTGTAATTCGCGCTGTAGACGGCGACGCGCGATTGTCAGACGATCGGGGCCGGCGTGAGTTCGCCATATTCGGCTTTCAGCTTAGCCGTGAGCAAAATATCGGCGATATCGAATTGGATCGTCAGCCCGTTCGCGAGCGCCGCCCTCGCCTCGTCGAGCGTCAAGTCGATCGGACCGTAATTGCCGGGCACGCTCTGGGCCGCGTGACCAAACAGCCGATCGCGAAATCCGCTGCGGCAATTTCATCGCGTCGCACCGGCCCGCCAGAGCGCGCTTTCCGTTTCCACCGCCCCTCCGACGAAACGCCGCTTCGTTCGAACTGGAATTCACGCGATCGTGATCAATTGCACGCACGGGCCATGAGAACTCGCCTCTCCCGTGCGAGGGATACCGGCCTGCAATGGATCGGCTATCGATCGGCGAGTGTCGGCTGCGGTCAACTCCGAGCATCGAGCGACTCCCTAAACCATCCCAAGCCGACCAACAGGAGCGCGAACGCGATCAGCATCGGCAGGAGAAGCTCTGTTTCAGGCGTTGGTTCAGCGCGCGTCTGGACCTCCTCGACAGCGTGGCCGGTCACCGTCGGCATGGCGTCGGGCGCCGAACCCGCGGATGCGGTCGCCTCATTGATCGCGGTCTGGTAGCTCGCCGAGAGTGGCGCGGCGTCCGGAAGCTCCGCCAACGCGGTCTCGACGAAGGCGGTCATGCCGGAGTTCCGACATTGATTGGCGTCGCAGGACGGACCATGGACGGAAACACTCTCGGCGAGACGCTTGGCGACTTGCGCCAGCTCTTGCCGAGTCGCTCTCCAATGTCCGCGCTGCGCGGCTCCGAGAAGATTGGTCAACAGCATTTGTTGCGCGAATGGATTGCTCTTGTCGAAAAACGCGTCCATGCCGAGATCGAACTTGTCGTCGACGAACACCGCTTTCACTTCGGCCCAATCCTCGCTCGCGACCATTTGCGTCGTGGTCGAGCTCCAGAGGTCGAGCTGATCGGTCAGGAACATGAAGTTCCTGGCGCCGTCATAGCCGTGAGCTTGATTTTCCCGCAGCCATTTCGGGTTGAAATAGCGGGTGCGCAATTCCGTCTGGAGCGTCTTTTCGGCCGACTGGATATCGGCCTTGGAAAGATTTCGAAGGTCGCTGATGAAGAGCGGGGTCTCTCTGCCGGTGATTTGCTTCGCCGCGAGACTCAAGCCGCCGAGAAAGGCCGCGGGCATTGGATTGTCGAGCAGCGCGTTCACATCGCTCGTCCGCGGCAGCATCGCGGCGTCCATCTTCGCGAGATTCTGGCTGAAGGCGGTCTGCGAATAGCGCCCGTAGAGTCCGCCGCCATAGGCATGGCTCATGCGCCGCGTGAACAGTTCCGCCATTCGGGCGGCGTCGCCGCGTTGCTCGCCGGATTGGGCGAGAAATTGAATGCTCGGCGAATAGGCGCCGGGCGCCGGCGAAAACACGCGCGCGGCGGCGAGCAATCTCGCATCGACATCGTTCTCGCCTTTCGCGCGCAGCTCGGCGGTCGATAGCGCGACGGACTTCGAGATCGGATTGTCGGGCTCCGGACTCGCGGCGGCCAGCCGCACCGCTTCATCGATCAGCGCCACCTTGTCCTGGTAATGGTCGCGATAGGTTCCGCTCGTGGTCACCAGCACGTCGACGCGAGGACGACCGAGCTCGGCGCGCGCCAAGAGCTCGACGCCGATGACCTCGCCACGCCAGTTTCGCTTCGGCCGAGCGCCGAGGAGATGCAGAATCTGCGCTTCCGAGACGCCATTCGTCTTGGCGATATCGGCGGAGAACAAGACCAGCGCGAGCTTGCTCGGATAGGCGCCGCCATGCTCCTTTCGATAGGCGTCGACGAGCGCTTCCGCTTGGCGGACGCCGACCGCTTGGGCCTCGACCGTCGGGATCAGCTTCTGGTCGAATCCATAGAGCGTGCGCCCGGGCGGAAGCGTTTCGGGACGCCGAAAAGGCTCGCCCATCGGGCCCGGCTCGATCCATCGACCGTCGAGCGCCTCGAATAGGGCGTCGATTTCCCGCGGCGCCGATTTGAGCAGAGCCGCATATTCGAGTCCGCGCGCGAGCGCCGCTTCTGCAGTGGCGTCTGTCCTTCCGAAGGCGGCGTCCAGCGCCTGCTCGGGAGTCTTGCCGTCGACGACGACTCTCGCCGTCAGCTCGCGCGCCGTGGCGGCTGGATCCGCCGTCAAGCTCGACAAGGCCTTGTCGATATCTTCGCCCAACATGCCGCGGACCATGGCCGCCAAAGCGTCGCCTCGAGGCGCGCTCCCCAATATCTTGCCGCCCCAAGGCGCATTCGCGCCTTGGAGATCGCGAATTCGTGATGATGCGGCTGCCGTGAGCGCGGCAAGGGGCGCGCCGTCGACATCGAGCCCCAGAGCGCGCACGACGCCTGACGATTTGACACGCTCGCGGATCGACGCGTCGAGGCCGCTCCTTTCATCTATCGATCCCGAGTCATAGCGCCTAAGAAGGGCGCGCAACTCATTCACGCCATCGTCGACGTCAGCGGGCGTCACGATATTGTACCAGCCATAGGCGAGAGCCATCGCCTTGCGCTTGTTGGCGACGGCGCCATTGGCGCCGAGGCGTTCCGGATGGATATGCGGGAGTCCGCCGAGTAGCAGTCCGATATGGTCGTCGGCGAGCGGGCCCTCGCTCTTGCCGGGCTGCAATGCGATGTTGGAGAACAGGCTGACCCAGGCGTCCGCCTTCCACTCGTGCCGAAGCCAGAGAAAGAAGGCCAGATATTGATGATGCGGCGGCAGAGCGTCCTTGGAATGCAGGACCTTCTCGTCCTCCAGATAGCCCCACATCGGATGCGGCGCGATGAGAATATTGCCGATCTCGAGTCGCGGAATCACGATCATGCGCGTTCCGTCTTCCGACTGCGTCGTCATGACCTTTCCGGGCGGCGGTCCCCAAGCGGCTTCGATCTCGTGGCGCCGCGCCTCCGGCAGCTCGCCGTACCATTCGAGATAGCGAGCCTCGGGAATGAGCGCGACGCTTCCCGACTTAGCGCGCGCCGCGAGCTCGGCGGGAGCCCAGCTTCCGATATTGGAGGCGTTGCGCGACATCAGCTCGCCGAGCTCCCCGGCTGTTGGAAGCGGCGCCGCGCCGGTCTCATAGCCGCGCGTGCGCATATTCGCGAGCAGCTCGGCGAGCGTGCCCTGCACGTCGAGAAAATCGTCGGGATCGCCGCCGAGATCGGCCTTGCCGCCGGCCTCGCTCCAATAGGTGAAGACCACGCGCTTGCCGGCGTTCGAGGAACGGCGAAGCTTCGCCCATGCCAAGGCGCGATCGACGCGCCATTTCACTTGCTCGGCCATGGGAGCGGCGCGCGGCGTCGCCCCATTCCTCTCCGCTGCGGCGACGACGATCGGCTCGAGCATTCCGTCCCTTTCGGCGTTGACGACGAAAGGCGTGAGCTCCGGCGCGACCCCGCCTGGCGATGCGCGATATTCCGTTGCGCTGGATTTGGTGGATGCGAGGGCCTGAAGAATCGGCACGCCGAGCCGGCGCGCCTGCGCGAGACCATCCTCGCGGTTTTTCAAGTCGAGCATCTCGCCATGATAGAGCAGCACGTCCACGATCGGCCCGGTTGCGTCGATCAATGGCGAAAAGTCCACCGAACCTTGGCGAAGCAATGCGACCGCGTTGGCGTGCGCCGCTTCGATCTCCCTTATCATCGCATCGAGCGCGCCGACATTCTGCTGCCGATAATAGGCGAGATGCTCGGACAGTCCGACGCTCGAGGCTTTCGGATCATAGGCGTGGCCGTTCCTGCGCGCCGAATACCAGGCGAGGAATTCGTCTCTCGTCTCGAAGAGTTTCGGAGCATCAGGATGGTAGAAGCCTTGCTTCGGATAGACGATCGGCGGCGTGACGTGATTCTGCGCCTTCGACTCGCCGATAGCGCCAGCGAGATAAGCGATCAACGCGGCGTCATTCTCGAGAGAACGATTGCTCCAATAGGTCGCGATATCGCGATGTCGGTCGAGGTCGACGCCGCCGCGCAATTCTCCTCGCGGATTGACCACGACGAGCTTCGAGCGGTCTCTCAGCGCCGCGATTTCGCTCGCCGTCAGCGGAAGTCCCTCGGTCGCGCCGTCGATGAAGACGACATCATAGGCCTCGAGATCGGCGGCGGAGCTCAGCGAGCGAGCGCCTTTCTCTCCGGTAAAAGCATCGACCTTCGCGACGTCTTTCTGCTTTTCCGCCGCGCGCAGCAAGAGCGCGGCGCCGGTGGATTCCTTTCCCTCGAACACGAAGGCGATGCGCATCGCGTCGCCGCTTTCGCCAAAGCCCGTCAGAATGAAAAAGGCGAGAGCCAGAAACAGGTTTCGTATCTTCATTGCCGCCGCTCCTTTTTTTGCAGAGCGCCGCCCGTGGGCGTCGCGACAGTCTCGGGCACATAGACGATTTGACCGTTCGGAAGCTGATAGGCGACGCCGAGCCGGGAGCCTTGCCCCGAGAGCGTCTTATCCGTCACCTTCTGAATCTTGATCGCCTCTTTGGTCTTCGAGATGATTTCCATCGCGCCGTCGGCGTCCGTCTTGACGAGAGTCATCTCGCTCTTCGGATCGAGCAGAGAGGCGCCCGAAAACAAAGTGAAGAGCGCGATCAGCAGAGCGACGATGAATGCGACGCTGACATCGAACAGATTTGCGACGCCGGCGAGCGGATCCTCGTCGTCTCCGGGCGCCGGGCCGTAAGCGTCGAGTCGATGATGATGGACGAAGCGCATGGCCTCACGCCTTTCCTTCGTCGGCTGCGCGGAGCAGCTCTTCCGCATGAAACGCGAGCGTCTGCGTGTCCGCGCGCACCCACGATTCTCGCGCGGAGGAAATCAGATAGGCGGTAACGCTGACCGCGAGGCCGACGACGGTCGCTGCGAAGGCGGTGACCATATTGCTCGCCAGAGCCGGAAGATTTCCCTCCGAAAGGCCGCGAAGCGCATAGGCCATGGGGATGAGCGTGCCCATCAGTCCCAAAGCCGGTCCGACGCGAACGGCCAGTCGGAGACGAGAGAGCTCGCGCCAGTGCTTTCTCTCTTCGTCCTGAAGTAGGCGCTCCAGGCGCAGATCGAGCGCGCCGCATTCGTCGCTGCTCGTCGCCTTGGTCAAACGATTCAAGGAGGTCGCAAGTCGACGCTTGCGGCCTCGAAAGCGATCGAACGCCTCGCGACTGAAGGCGCCGATGGTGACGAGCGTCGATGCGGCGAGACCGAGAAGGCCGATCATGACCGGCCAGATCAATGCGCCGGCGACGAGATGAAGCAATTCGCGAATATGGTCGAGCATCGTCATTGAAGCGGACTCGCGGAGAAGGAGCGGCGGAAAGAGGAGAGGGGCGGCGAGCGTCCTGAGCGTCGCTCGCCACCTCGGTTTTTCAGATGTGACGCAGGGCGGGCGCGGGGCGCAGTCGGTCGAAGCGAATTGCGGCGCCAATGGCCAACAATGCCCACAACCCGCCGAACGTATAGACGTTGCGCATGAAGATGCTCGTCACGGCGGAAAGAGAGAACGACTCCACGCCACGTCCGGTCACTGCGCAGAACGCGATGATCGAAAGCTCATAGACGGCATAGGCGGCCACGAAGGCGGCGACGGCTCCGGTCAATCCGTTCCAGCGGCGCCACACGAAGCTCGCGGTTTCGCAGGACATCACGGCGATGACGCCGAACGCGACGGCCCAGGTCAGGGCGGAGCTCGTCGCGTGATGGTGCTGCGAGGCGAAGATGAGCGTCTCATGGGTCAGCAGGACGGCGACGCTCGTAAAGAGCGCGTCCTGTCGCCCCAGGGTCAGCGCCGCGATGGTCACGAACGCGACCAGCGGAAAGCCGCAGTGATAAGCGGGGCTCAACAGCGCCGCTCCGATGAGCAGCGTCGAAATCCACAGCCACCGTGGCCATGGAGACGGCGCGAGACGGAATATCGTCATCAAATGAAGTCTCCTCTTTGTTTCACCGACAGACGTCGACGCTCGGTGTCGGCGTCGCGGCTGCTCTCCTCTTTGCATTTCGTCGCAAAGACAGGAGCTAGGATGGCGACCGGAATCCCCGAGCGCCGAAGTGCGCGAGCTCTCGAGCCTACGAAGATCGGCGGCCGCAACGATCGATGGGATCGGGGTGGTCCCATCCGAACCATCGCGCTCGGAGCGCATCCCAGAGAGCGAGGCGCGACCAGTCCGGCTCCTCGACGATCTTTTCGCGTTCCGGGTCGAGAAACGGATTGGGCAGCATGACGGTGATCTGCTGCTCGTCTGCTCCATTGAACAAGCGTAGTCCCCAGGACATCGGCAGGCTGAAACGGCCGAAACGGCGATAGAGCTCCGCTCTCGCGGTTCGTCGATGACGAGCGACCTCCGGCGGCGTCGGGCGAGCGGCTGGCCCCCTGGTCTCGCCGATGCAAAGATGAAAATGAGGCGCGCCGAATGCGACGGTCAGATAGCCATCCGTCAGATTGATGCGCGTCGGCGCCCGCTCGGCGCGCATCTCCCATGCGGCGCCCGGGATCAGAGGCCCGAATATGATGTCACGCCAGTGGTTTTCGAAGAGGTTTCTGAGAAGCTCTTCCAGGCTGGCTTCGTCGACAGGCAATGGAAACAGGTCGATCTCGGTTCCATCGGGCTCGATCACTCGAACGGGCGCATTTGCCGCGGAGATCATTATTGTCCCTCTATGTCATATGGAATGCGTGCTGGTTCGGAGACGTCTTCAAGGCCTGTATTGCTCCTCGCGACGGAACAGCGGATCGGCGCCGAAGTCGTATTTCAGCTCGGCGAAGAAGGTGCGCTGCGGATAGGGCGCGTAGAGATAGTTGCGATAGTTGTTGAGATTGTTGACGCCGGCGACGGCGGTCCAATTGGGCGCGAATTTCCAGCTTCCGCGCAGATCGAGCTGCACGTTGCGTCCATAGGCGCCGAATGTCTCGGTGTTCCAGTCGTAGTTGTCGAGCTGGCCGTGCGAGGCGGATTTGTATCGAAAGCCGGCGGAGACCACGAGATCCTTGGTCACATGATAGGTCGCGATCCATTTGACCTTCCAGCGCGGCATTTGCAGCACGTCCTTGCCGACATAGCGCGAATTATTCGGGTTCGAGAGAATCTCATTGGTCGTGTAGGTCGCATTGGCGTCCACATCGAAACCGTCGATCAAGAAATCCTTCAGCCCGATCGCGCCCTCGACGCCATTGTAGCGAACCTTGCCGACATTGGAGAAGTTGGTGACATTGGGAACGACGGTGATGTTGGTCTGGGAGACGATGCCGTTCCAACGGTCCTCATGGAAGAAGGCGAGATGCGCATTGTGCTTGCCGAAAAGATATTCGGCCGCGAGCTCGTAGGAATCGGCCTGCTCGGACTTCAGATCCGGGCTGCTGATGACGATGCCGCTCGGCGAGACGGTGCGCTGATAGAGTTCCGTCACGCCCGGAAAGCGTGTGACGTTTCCGTAGGAGCCGCGCAGCAGCAGCTCCGGCGTCGCCTGAAAGGCCAGTGAGGCTTTCGGCATGAAGGCGGAGAGATTGCGCTCCGGCTGCCGCGTGCCCGTGCCCAGCGCATTCTCGTTGAAGCCGTCGAAAGCCCGCCACCACTCCTGGCGCCCGCCCAGAGTGATCGTCCAATTCGGCGCGAGCTTCCACAAATCTTGAAGATAGACGGCGTGATTTTCGGTCTTGCCCGAGGAACGCTGCGCCTGCTGGAGATAAGACGACGACCAATAGGTCGGTGTGCTCTGCAGATAGAGCTTGAGCGTATATTCATCGAGATGGCCGCCGAAGGAGAGCTCGTGCTTGCCGAGAAGCTCTTCCTCCGGGCGAAAGATGAAGCGCATGTCCATCACCTTCCAGCCCGTGCCGCCGTATTCGCGCGTCTGGCCGGAGGTGTCGACGCCATATTTCAACGCCGAGACGCTGACGTCCCGGACCAGGTCGTAGGAGCTGCCGACCAGCTCCATGTCGAAGACGCCGCCGGTCTGCGTCTTGAATTCCGCGCCCTGCATCAGATGGAGAAAATCCGTATGCGAGGGATTGAGCCCCGACAGGGCGAAGTTGAGCCCGTTCATCGAGATGCGGCCGTTGGTCGTATTGTAGATCGGCAGTCCCGTCGTCGCGTCTCTCAAATAGCTCTGCGGATCGATGTTCAGGCCGAGCTGCATCAGTCCGATCGAGTAGGAGAGGCGGGCGTCCTTATTGAAGTCGTATGCGATCTTCAACGTGCCGACGTTTTCCTCTGTCGTCTGCAGACCTGCGGTGCCGAACACGCCGCGTAGCGCTCCCTGACGATCGCGATCGAAGAAGCCGCCGAGGACCGGCGTTCCCGCCGCGCCGCCGGGGCTCGACGACACTGCGTAGGAGATCGGCTGCGAATGCGTCAGCAGATGATTGTAGGAGGCGCGCCAGGAGAAATCGCCGATGCGATCGCCGATCGAGACGCCGCCGGTGAATCCGGGATTGGTCCTATGCGTCGCATATTGGTCGTCATAGGGCGCGAGAATGCCTTGCAGATTGGAATGCAGCTCGAACTGCTCCGGCATCTTCGTCGTATAGGTGATAACGCCGCCGATCGAATTGCCGGAGTAGAGCGCCGAATAGGGCCCGTACATGACGTCGATGCGCGACACCTCCTCGGGCACGATCATCGAATATTTGGGCGTATGCTCGCTGGTGCCGAACAGCGCCGAGATGAGCATCCCG
>NZ_DATBQF010000025.1:0-66363 GCF_036560965.1 Methylosinus sp.
TAGGCCGTGAACGTCGCGCCGCCCGACTCCGCCAGAACCTTGGTGATCGCCGCCGTCAGCGACGTCTTGCCATGGTCCACGTGACCGATCGTGCCGATGTTGCAATGCGGCTTCGTGCGTGCGAATTTTTCCTTGGCCATGGCCACACTCCTTATGAGACTTTATCCGTGACGCTCGAGACGATCAGGCGTATTTGGCCTGGACCTTCTTCGACTCCGCCTCGGGGACCTGGTCGTAGTGATCGAATTGCATCGTGTAGTTCGCGCGTCCCTGGCTGAAGGAACGCAGCTGATTGACATAGCCGAACATATTGGCGAGCGGCACCATCGCCTCGATGACCACCGCATTGCCGCGCATGTCCTGGCCCTGGATCTGGCCGCGGCGCGAATTGAGATCGCCGATGACCGAGCCCGTATATTCTTCCGGCGTCACCACCTCGACCTTCATGATCGGCTCGAGCAGCACGGAGCCGCCCTTTTGCAGCGCGTCGCGAAACGCCGCGCGCGAGGCGATCTCGAAGGCGAGCACCGACGAGTCGACATCGTGGAAGCCGCCGTCGATCAGCGTCGCCTTGACATCGACGACCGGGAAGCCGGCGAGAATGCCGGACCCCATGACGCTGTTGATGCCCTTCTCGACGCCGGGAATATATTCTTTCGGCACCGAGCCGCCGACGATCTTCGACTCGAAGACATTGCCGGCGCCGGCTTCGTTCGGCTCGAAAATAATGATGACGCGCGCGAACTGGCCGGTGCCGCCGGTCTGCTTCTTATGCGTGTAGTCGATCTCGACGCGCTTGGTCAGGCGCTCGCGGTAGGCGACCTGCGGCGCGCCGATATTGGCGTCGACCTTATAGGTGCGCTTCAGAATGTCGACCTTGATGTCGAGATGCAGCTCGCCCATGCCCTTGAGGATGGTCTGGCCGCTCTCCTGATCGGTCGAGACGCGGAAGGACGGGTCCTCGGCGGCGAGCTTCTGGAGCGCGATGCCGAGCTTCTCCTGGTCGGCCTTCGACTTCGGCTCGATGGCGATCTCGATGACCGGCTCCGGGAACTCCATGCGCTCCAGAATCGCCGGCTTCAGCATGTCGCAGAGCGTGTCGCCGGTGCGGGTCTCCTTGAGGCCGGCGAGAGCGACGATGTCGCCCGCATAGGCCTCCTTGATGTCCTCGCGGTTATTGGCGTGCATCAGCAGCATGCGGCCGACGCGCTCTTTCTTGTCCTTGGTCGAGTTGAGCACGGTCGTGCCCGAGTCGATCTTGCCGGAATAGACGCGGCAGAAGGTGATGGTGCCGACGAAGGGGTCGTCCATGATCTTGAAGGCGAGCATGGAGAAAGGCTCGCTGTCGGACGGATTGCGGGTCAGCTCGGCGCCGGTGTTCATATCGACGCCCTTGATCGCCTCGCGATCGATCGGCGACGGCAGATAGTCCACGACCGCGTCGAGCAGCGGCTGCACGCCCTTGTTCTTGAAGGCCGAGCCGCAGAACACCGGATGAAAGGCGGTGTAGCGGACCGCCTTGCGGACGAGCCGCTTCAGCGTCTCCTCGTTGGGCTCCTGGCCATCGAGATAGGCGGCCATCACGTCATTGTCGAGATCGACCGCCGCCTCGATCAGCGTCAGGCGATATTCCTTCGCCTTGTCGAGGAGGTCTTCCGGAATCTCTTCGTCGTGATATTTCGCGCCGAGGCCTTCGTCGTCCCAGACCACCGCCTTCATGCGGACGAGATCGATGATGCCCTTGAAGTTATTCTCGGAGCCGATCGGCAGCTGCATGCAGATCGGCTTGCCGCCGACCTTGGTCACGATATCGTCGACGCAGCGGTAGAAATCGGCGCCGATCTTGTCCATCTTATTGACGAAAACGACGCGCGGAACGGCATATTTGTCGGCCTGACGCCAAACCGTCTCGGTCTGCGGCTCGACGCCCTGATTGCCGTCGAGAACGCAGACGGCGCCGTCGAGCACGCGCAGCGAACGCTCCACCTCGATGGTGAAGTCGACGTGGCCGGGCGTGTCGATGATGTTGAGACGCTTGCCATTCCAGAAGGTCGTCGTCGCGGCCGAGGTGATGGTGATGCCGCGCTCTTGCTCCTGCTCCATCCAATCCATCGTCGCGGCGCCTTCATGCACCTCGCCGATCTTATGGCTCTTGCCGGAGTAATAGAGAATGCGCTCGGTCGTCGTCGTCTTGCCCGCGTCGATGTGGGCCATGATGCCGAAGTTGCGATAGTCTTCGATGGGATGGCTACGGGGCATAGCAGATGTCCTCGATCAGAGGGCGACGAAAAAGGGTTACCAGCGATAGTGCGAGAAGGCGCGGTTCGCTTCCGCCATGCGGTGCGTGTCCTCGCGCTTCTTCACCGCATTGCCGCGGTTGTTGGAGGCGTCGAGCAGCTCCGCCGAAAGACGATCGACCATCGTCTTGTCGTTGCGAGCGCGCGCCGCCGTGATGATCCAGCGGATCGCCAGCGCCTGACGGCGCTCGTTGCGAACCTCGACCGGCACCTGATAGGTGGCGCCGCCGACGCGCCGCGAGCGCACCTCGATCGCCGGAGCGACATTCTCGAGCGCCTGCTTGAAGATCTGCAGAGGCTCGCTCTTCGCTTTGGCCTCGATCACGTCGAAGGCGCCGTAGACGATCGCCTCGGCGACCGACTTCTTGCCATCGTACATGATGGAGTTCATGAATTTGGTCACGACGGAATCGCCGAACTTGGCGTCCTCGATGATTTCCCGCTTTTCGGCGCGGTGGCGACGCGACATGCTCTCGCTCCTTACTTCGGACGCTTCGCGCCGTATTTCGAACGGCGCTGCTTGCGGTCCTTGACGCCCTGCGTGTCGAGCACGCCGCGCAGAATGTGATAGCGCACGCCTGGAAGATCCTTCACGCGGCCGCCGCGGATCATGACCACCGAGTGCTCCTGAAGATTGTGGCCCTCGCCCGGAATATAGCCGATGACCTCGAAGCCATTGGTGAGGCGCACCTTCGCGACCTTGCGGAGAGCCGAGTTCGGCTTCTTCGGCGTCGTCGTATAGACGCGCGTGCAGACGCCGCGCTTCTGGGGGCAGGCCCCGAGATGGCGGGACTTCTCGCGGTAGGTCTTCGGTTGCCGCGGCTTGCGGATCAACTGGCTGATCGTCGGCATTCCAGGTCCTTCGCTCCGGATCCTCGCGCTCTCGTCATCGAGCGCTCGGCGAATTGGCGAATAATCGAAACCTCGCTGGCGTTCCCTAGAACGCAAGCGAACCGAGCGCCCTCGGCCTTCCGGCCCAAGGCGCTCCTCATGCAGAGGACCCCGAATCCGGGGTCGTGCCTTCCTGTCGGGCGCTCGCGCGCCCCATGATTACCAACTGCGTGGCAGTCTCAGGTGAGGCCGACAGCGTTTAAGTTCGAAGGATCGCGAGCGCGGCGCTTGCGACGACATGAACTTACGGCCTGTCGAAAGTGGGCGGAACCTAATGTCGCTCTACCCCCGCGTCAAGCGCAGATTGTGTCACGCAGAAGAAAATTAGTCTTCGGCGCGAAACGGCGAAAGGCTCGGCTGCGAAAGAGCGTTGGTCGCGGCCGCTCGCAGGGCGAAGGTCACGCTTGTACGCGCTTTGCCGCGCGATCGTCGATTTCGCTTCGGACGCGGCGTCTCTTCCCTCCGCAAAGAAGACGGGCTATCGCTGCGCTTTCCCTTACGCGCAATTGCCGCCGGTTACGAGCAAGCGACGCCCCTTACGAGCAAGTTTCGCCCCTTAACGAGAAAGTGCCGCAGGATGAAGCTCCCCAATCAATTCTACCGCCCGCTCGCGATCGGCGCGCCGGCGCCCATGCGCGAGCCGCCGGTCAAGGTCGAGCGGATGATTCACTTCGTCCCGCCGCATCTGGAGAAGCTGCGCGCCAAGGTGCCGGAGCTGGTCAAGCAGGTGGATGTCGTGCTCGGCAATCTCGAGGACGCGATTCCCGCCGACGCCAAGGAAGCCGCCCGCAAAGGCTTCATCGAAATGGCGAGGTCGACCGAGTTCGGCTCCACCGGCCTGTGGACGCGCATCAATTCGCTGAACTCTCCCTGGGTTCTCGACGATCTCGTCGAGATCGTCGCCGCGGTCGGCGACAAGCTCGATGTCGTCATGCTGCCCAAGGTCGAAGGGCCCTGGGACATTCATTATCTCGATCAGCTGCTGGCCCAGCTCGAGGCGCGCAACGGGGTGAAGAAGCCCATTCTCATTCACGCCATTCTGGAGACGGCGGAGGGCGTCAAGAACGTCGACGCCATCGCCGCGGCGAGCCCGCGCATGCACGGCATCAGCCTCGGGCCGGCCGATCTCGCGGCCTCGCGCGCGATGAAGACGACGCGCGTCGGCGGCGGTCATCCGGATTATCGCGTCCTCGCCGACGCCGATCCCGGCCAGGGCCTGCGCCCGTCCTATCAGCAGGATTTGTGGCACTACACCATAGCGAAAATGGTCGACGCCTGCGCTTCGGCCGGCATCAAGGCGTTTTACGGGCCGTTCGGCGATTTCTCCGATTCGCCGGCCTGCGAATCGCAGTTCCGCAACGCCTTCCTGCTCGGCTGCGCGGGCGCCTGGTCGCTGCATCCGACGCAGATCGCCATCGCCAAGCGCGTGTTCTCGCCCGATCCGGCGGAAGTCGCCTTCGCCCGCCGCGTGCTGGAGGCGATGCCGGACGGCACGGGCGCGGTGATGATCGACGGCCGCATGCAGGACGACGCCACCTGGAAGCAATGCAAGGTGGTCGTGGACCTCGCCCGCCAGGTCGCCGCCAACGATCCGGACTATGCGGCGATCTATGGTTTTTGAGCCATCGCGCGGGCGGTCCGCCGCCCGCGCGCCGGCGTTGACGCGAGCAGCGGCGCTGCGCTACCGTTTCGAATGGTGTGCAGCGTAACAACGGCGTCGATCGATATGACGAGAGAGTGTATCGCCAAATTCACGATCGGGCAGGTCGTCAAGCACCGCCGCTATCCGTTTCGCGGCGTGATCTACGACGTCGACCCCGAGTTCGCCAATACGGAGGAATGGTGGCTGTCCATTCCGGAGGAAGTCCGGCCGCGCAAGGACCAGCCCTTCTACCATCTCTTCGCCGAGAATTCGGAGACCGAATATGTCGCCTATGTCTCCGAGCAGAATCTCGTGCCCGACAATTCCGGCGATCCTGTTCGCCACCCGCAGGTCGAGGAGACCTTCGAGCGGTCGTCCGACGGCTTCTATCGCGTGAAGTCGGCCAACAAGCGGCACTGAAAGACGAATCGCCGCTCCGCGGACCCCTCCCCGGCGGGGAGACGTCCGCGGAACGCCGCAATCATTTGCCCGCCGGCTTCGGCTGGCTCTCGAGCTTCTTGCGCTCCTCGTCGGCCTTTTTCTGGAGCTCGTCCTGGAGCTTCTTCTGCTGCTCCTCGAGCACCTTCGGATCGACGGGCGGCCCGTCATAGGATTTGCCGAAGCCCGACAGCGGCAAGAGGAAGGTCACCTCGTTGTTGACCTGATTCTTGACGATGATCGTCATCTTGTCGGCCTTCTTCATCTGATCGATGAGCGCCGCCTTGACCTTGGCCTGAGCGAAGCAGCCGTTGGGGAAGCAGATCTCGAACTCGCCGGCCTCCAGCGCGCCGGCGCCGACCGCGAAGCGGAAGCCGGGCTTCAGCAGCAGGCCCGGCGGCAGCAGCAGACGGATGATCTTGCTGTCGTCGCCCTTGGGGTCATAGACCGCGAGCGCCAGCAGCGGCTGGTCGGCCTGAGCGCCGAAGTCGCGCGTCGTGTAGCAGATTTCCTTCTTCGTCTGCTGATCCGCGCCGCAGACCTTGGTCCATTCCGGCTGCACGGGGACGAGATCGGCCTTGATCGGCCCCTGAGGAGCCTGCTGCTGCGCCGGAGCGGGCGCAGGCGCCGGAGCCTGCGTCGGAGCCTGCGCAGGGGCTGCAGGCTTGTGAGCCGGCGGCTTTTGCTGGGCTTGCGCCGCCCCTGCCGAAACGAGGAAGACCCCCGTCAGAACCGCAGCGACGATCCGCGGAAATTGCATTGGCATAAGTCGTCCTTTCGAGTAGTGCACGATCGAGTGGGCGCACGGGGCGTCATTCGCGCGAGGAAAGAGCCTCTTATCTCCCGTCCTCGGTCTTCGCCCTGGGACGGGGCGAAAGGTAGACGGCTAGCCTCATACAAAATCGACGCGCCGAATTCCAGCGGGCGCCTCACAGCTCGAGCAAAACCGCGCAGCGCGCGGGGACGAGACGCCCAAGCCTGCGCAGCCCTCGTATTTCCAAGAAGA
The DNA here is from genome assembly GCF_036560965.1 of Methylosinus sp. Classification (NCBI taxonomy): domain Bacteria; kingdom Pseudomonadati; phylum Pseudomonadota; class Alphaproteobacteria; order Hyphomicrobiales; family Methylocystaceae; genus Methylosinus; species Methylosinus sp. The sequence goes on from NZ_DATBQF010000025.1 coordinate 6,275, forward strand.
TATGTGAATACCCCGAGTTCGTCGGAGACGTCTTGTCCCGGTCCTCTCGCCCTGGAATATGGTCTGCCCATGACGATTCGAGCGATTCGCGCCACAGTTCTCGCCACGCTTTTCCCCTTGTTCTTCGCAGGGGCGCAAGGCGCGAGCGCCGTCGCAGCGCCAAGCCATGGCCTCGCCATGCATGGCGAGCCCGCCCTTCCCGCCGATTTCGACCATCTCCCCTATGCCGATCCGCAGGCCAGGCAGAGCGGACGGCTGCGAATCGGCCTGCAAGGCGCCTTCGACAGCCTCAACCCATTCAACCTCAAGGCCGGCTCCACCGCGCAGGGGCTGGAGGGCAATGTCATTCAGCGGCTGATGGCGCGCTCGCTGGACGAGCCCTTCACCGTCTATGGCGTCCTCGCGCGCTCGATCGAGGTCGATGATTCGCGCGAGCATGTGACCTTTCGTCTCGATCCGCGCGCGCGTTTCTCGGACGGCGCGCCGCTCACCTCGGCGGATGTGCGCTTTTCCTTCGATCTGCTGAAAGCCAAAGGCCGCCCGCAGCAGCGGAGCGCCTATGGGCTCGTCAAGCGCGTCGAGACGCCGGACGCGCAGACGATCAGCTTCGATCTCACCGGCGCCAATGATCGCGAGCTGCCGCTGATCCTCGGCTTTCTGCCGGTGCTGCCGAAGCATGCGACCGATGTCGAGCATTTCACCGACGCCACGCTGAAGCCGCCGCTCGGCTCCGGCCCCTATGTCGTCGAGGACGTCGAGCCGGGCGCGAGAATCGTGCTGAAGCGCGATCCCGCCTATTGGGGCAAGGATCTGCCGACGCAGCGCGGCCTCTACAATTTCGATCAGATCGACGTGAATTACTTCCGCGACGCCAATTCGCTGTTCGAGGCCTTCAAGGCCGGCGTCGTCGATTTTCGCGAGGAGACCAACACCACGCGCTGGGCGAGCGGCTACGACTTCCCGGCCGTGCGCGACGGCCGCATCGCCGTCGAGACGCTGCCGAGCCCCGGCCCCAAGGGCATGGAGGGCTTCGTCTTCAACACGCGGCGGCCGATGTTCGCCGATGCGCGCCTGCGCGAGGCGCTGGGCCTGATGTTCGATTTCGAATGGATCGACGCCAATCTGTTCTCCGGCCTCTACACGCGCACCAAGAGCTTCTTCGACGAATCGGAGCTGGCCTCCACCGGCCGGCCGGCGAGCGAGGCGGAGCGCGCCCTGCTCGCCCCCTTCCCCGGCGCCGTGCGCGAGGACATTCTGGAAGGCCGCTGGCGGCCGCCCGTCCATGACGGCACCGGCCGCGACCGCGAGCCGGCGCGCCGCGCCTTGGAGCTGCTCGGCGAGGCCGGCTACAAGATCGTCGACAATGCGCTGGTCAAGGACGGCGCCCCGCTCTCTTTCGAGATCATGGTCGCCAATCGCGACCAGGAACGGCTCGCGCTCTTCTTCGCCTCCTCGTTGCAGCGCATCGGCGTCGCGGCGAATGTGCGCCTCGTCGACGAGGTGCAATATCAGCGCCGCCGCCAGAAATTCGAGTTCGACATGATGTTCGGGACATGGACGGCCTCGGCCTCGCCCGGAAACGAGCAGCGGATGCGCTGGGGCTCCGCAAGCGCCGCGCAAGAAGGCTCCTATAATCTCGCCGGAGCCTCCTCTCCGGCGATCGACGCGCTCATCGCAGCGCTGCTTTCCGCACGCGGACGCGAGGATTTCGTCGCCGCCGTGCGCGCCTATGACCGCGCGCTGCTTTCCGGTTTCTACATCGTGCCGCTCTATCACTCCTCGACGCAATGGATCGCTCACTCCACGAAAATCGCGAGGCCGTCGACATTGCCCCGCTACTCTCCCTTGTTTGGCGCCACGCTAGAGACCTGGTGGAGGACGGAGCCTTGAGTCTCGCAGACAGCAGCCGCCGCGACGACGCCCTGGCGCGCGCGCATCCGCTGACCATGTTCGGCCTCGACGCGCTGATCGCCGGCGCCGCCCGGCTGCGCCCGACGCGCATCGCCGCCGGCGACGCGTCGACGGGCGCCGAGATCGACCACGCCGAGCTCGACCGCCGCGTCGCCGCCTTTCGCGCCGATCTGCGCAGCTTCGATTTCCAGCCCGGCGAACGCATTCTGCTGTTGGCCGCGCCGAGCGCGGCGACGCTCGTCGCGCTGATCGGAATCATCTCGGCCGGCCTCGAGCCCGTCGCGGCCCCGCTCGGCCTCTCGCTCGGGGCGATGGCGGCGGGCGCGCGCGCCGTCGCCGCCGCGGCCCTCGTCGCGCCGGCGACGATCGGCGGCGAGAGCCTCGAGGAGCTCGTCTTCGGCGTCGCCGCTCAGGCGCCCTCGGTGCGGCTCATCGGCTCGCTCGGCCCCGGGACGATCGACGGCGCCGTCGATTTCGGCCCACGCTCGCGCAGCGAAAACGATTCGCCCGCCGCGACACGCGCCGTCCCGAGCAAGAAAGTGCTCATCGGCGCGCTCGACCAATATGGCGCGCCGCATTTCCACGAGCAGGCGGGACTGATCTCGGCGAGCCTCGGCCTCATCGCCAGGGCGCATGTCAATGGCTCGGCGCCGCTGCTGTCGCTGGTGTCGCCGGGCTCGATCGGCGGGCTCGTCGCAGGGCCGCTCGCCGCGCTGCTCTCCGGCGCGCCGCTGCATTTCCTGGCGCCCTTCGACGGCGCCGCTTTTCTCGCGGCGCTCGATGCGCTCGGCCCGGCGCGGCTCATCGCGCCGCGCGCGGCGATGGCCGATCTCGACGCCGCCGGCCTGCTGAACAGCGGCGCGCTGCTCGCCTGCATCGCCGTCCATCGCGCCGGCGAGGAAGCGCCCGCCTTCGAGCCCTCGCATCCCTATTCCTGCCCGACCGTCGAGATCGGCGCCGACGGCGCCCTCCGCGCTCCCGCGCGAGGGCCGATCGGCCGCGCCGGCTATTGAGCGAGCCCCGTCCCCAGCCCGCGCCCGCGAATAGCGCGGGAGAGGGAGCGAGGGGCGCTCCCGTCACGTCGCGGCCGCCCGCCGTCCGACGAGCGCCGCCAGCGTCACGTTCTCGCGCTCCAGCGCCTCGAGAATCCCGCTCTTGATGCGCCCGACCAGCCCCGGCCCCTCATAGACGAGCGCGCTGTAGAGCTGCACCAGGCTCGCGCCGGCCTCTATCTTGGCCAGCGCCGCGGCGGCCGAATCGACCCCGCCGACGCCGATCAGCGGAAACTGCCGCTCGACGCGCAAAAACGTCTCGGCGAGCATTTTCGTCGAGAGATCGAAGAGCGGCGCGCCCGAGAGTCCGCCCGCCTCTTTCGCGAAAGGCGAGGCCAGCGTCTGCGGCCGCGCCAAAGTCGTGTTGGAGACGATCATCCCGTCGATTTCCCGCGCGCGCGCGACGCTCACCACATCGTCGAGCTGCGCGAGCGACAAATCCGGCGCGATCTTCAACAGAACGGGACGGCGGCGCTTGGCCCGCTCGCGCGCCGAGAGCACGCGCGCCAAAAGCTCGGAGAGCGCCGTCTTCTCCTGCAGATCGCGCAGCCCCGGCGTGTTGGGCGAGGAGACATTGACGGTGAAATAGCTCGCCAGCCCCGAGAAGGCGGCGATTCCGCGCTCGTAATCGGCGATGCGATCGGCGGCGTCCTTATTCGCGCCGATGTTCACGCCGACGAGTCCGCCGCGCGAGCGCCGCGCCAGCAGCCGCTCATAAGCGAGCGTATGGCCGACATTGTTGAAGCCGTAGCGATTGACGATTCCGCGATCCTCGGCCAGCCGAAACACGCGCGGGCGGGCGTTGCCGGCCTGCGGCTTCGGCGTCAGCGTGCCGACCTCGGTGAAGCCGAATCCCATGGCCAGCATGGCGTCGGGAACCTCGGCGTTCTTGTCGAAGCCGGCGGCGAGGCCGATCGGATTGGGAAAATCGAGGCCGAAGGCGCCGACCGAAAGGCGCGGATCGTCGCGCGGCGGCCGCGGCGCCGGCATCAGCCGCAAGGCCGCGATCGTCGCCTGATGCGCCGTTTCCGGCGGCAGGCGGCGAACCAGCGCCGTCGCGAGATCGCCGAAAAAGACCTCGATCATTCGAGCAGCCCCGCGAAATCATGGCCGCCGTCCGCGCCCATCGGCGGGGCCGCCACTTTGGCGACGCGCGCGACGGGCAGCGCTCCATAGAGATGCGGGAAGAGATCGCCGCCGCGCGAGGGCTCCCATTTCAGCGCGTCGCCCAGCGGCTCGGCCTCGACGGCGACGAGCAGAAGATCGGCGACGCCGTTGAAATAACGCGCCGCCGTCTCCTCGACCTGCGCGCGCGTCGAGAAATGGATGTAGCCGTCGGCAAGATCGATCCCGGCGCCGGCGAAAACGCCCGCCGCCTCGGCCTCACGCCAGAGGGAAGCGGGGAGAAGCTTGTAGATGAGGGTCATGGCGGAGAGATAGCAGGAGCCGCCCTCGGTCTGATAGAGGAGGCTATCGAATTTCGGCTCCTCTCCCGACCTCCCCGTTGCGAGTGACGCGCAGAGACCCGGAGCTTGCCAATCGCGCCGCGTGGCGGCAATTTCGACTGGAGGGGTTCGGCGGGCTTGCGCCGGAGCGTTCGCGGCCGGGCGACAGGACGAGGGAAAGTCCGAAATCATGATGATGGGCGATTGGATTGCCGACGCAGGCGAAAGACACGAGGGAGGTCCGCCCGGGCTTCGGTCGGGGCGTCTCGACCGCCGGTCGTTTCTGTTCGGCTCCGCCGCGGGTCTCGGCGCGCTGGGACTCGCGGGCTGCGCGACCTCCGACCGCGTGATCCCGGCCGAGGTGGCGAAGCTCTACGGGCCGGCGCCCGACGAGAAGTTCCCGATCCCGGCGGTCGATCTCCGCATGGTCGATCCCAAATATTATCGCCAGACTGTGCGCTACGACACCAAGGAAGCGCCCGGAACGATCATCATCGATCCCGGCAATTACTTCGTCTACCGCATCGAAGGCGACGGAAACGCCACCCGATACGGCGCCAATGTCGGGCGCTCCGGGTTTCTGTGGAGCGGCGAGGTCTATGTGGGGCGCAAGGCCGAATGGCCTGTCTGGACGCCGCCCAAGGAGATGATCTTGCGCCAGCCGGAGGCGCGCAAATACGCCGGCGGCATGCCGGGAGGCCTGGGCAATCCGCTCGGCGCCCGCACGCTCTATCTCTATAAGAACGGCGTCTATACGGTCTACACGATCTACAGCACCAGCGATCCCGAGACCATCGGAACCGGCGTGACGAGCGGCTGCACCGGCCTCCTCAGTCAGGATATGATCCACCTCTACGCTCGAACGCCGATCAAGACGAAGGTGGTCATTCTGCCGGCATAGCCCCCGCAGCTCGGCGGAAACTTTGGCGCCCCTAACGCGGAAAATCGAGCTGGTCGGAGCGTCGAGCGATGCGCGCAGCCCGCTTCGCGCCTATCTTCACCGCCATGACGCCCGCCCAATTCCACGCCTCCCTCGCCGCAGAGACGCCCCCTGCCCTCTCGCCGCCGCTGCTCGCGCTGTGGAAGACCGCCAAAGGCGATTGGGACGGCGCGCATAAATGCGTCGATAGCTCCGGCGAGGCGGACGCCATGTGGGTACACGCCTTTCTGCATCGCGCGGAAGGCGATCTCGACAACGCCGCCTATTGGTACGCGCGCGCCGGCAAGCCGCCCGCGACCGTCCCGCTCGCCGAAGAATTCGAGGCGATTCTCGCCGCTCTGCTGGGGACCAGCCCCTCACCCTGAGGAGCCGGAGAAGCCGGCGTCTCAAAGGGTCGGGCGCCCCCGCCTTCTGGAGCATTCTTCGAGGCTTTTTGCCGCGCAAGAAGCGCCTCAGTATGAGGGAGCGATATCCCTCGAAGCGAGAATCGCGCGGGCCTTGGCGGCGTCTTCGCGCATTTGCGCGGTGAGCGCATCGAGCGAATCGAATTTCGCCTCGCCGCGGATGAAGCCGATGAAGGCGACCTCCACCGTCTCGTCATAGAGATCGCCATCGAAATCGAAGACGAAGACCTCGAGCAGCGGCGCCCCCTCCGCCTCCACCGTCGGCCGGCGGCCGAAATTGGCGACGCCCTCGCGCAGCGCGCCGCCCGCCTCCAGCGTCACCGCGTAAATGCCGTGGCGCAGCTTGTTGGAGGGGTCGAGCGCGATATTGGCGGTCGGAAATCCCAAAGTGCGGCCGAGCTGGCGGCCGCGGCCGACGACGCCCTCGACGAAATAAGGATGACCGAGCAGACGCGCCGCCAGCGCGACATCGCCGGCCGCCAGCGCCTCACGCGTCGCGGTGGAGGAGACGGCCTCGAGGCTTCCCGCTTCGTCCTGGGTGATTCGCGGCACGATCTCGACCTGAAAGCCGAGGCGCTCGCCCTCGGCGCGGAGAAAGTCTGGATTGCCGGCTCGCTTGGCCCCGAAGCAGAAATCATAGCCCGCCACCGCCGCCGAGACGCCGAGCCGTCGCGCGAGAATCTCCTCGGTGAACTCCTGCGGCGGTCGCGCCGCGAAATCCTTGTCGAAGGTGAGGATGACCATGCCGTCCAGGCCGAGGCGCGCCAGCAACGCGGCCTTGGCGTCGGGCGGGGTCAGGCGGAAGATGATCGATTTTCCGGCGAAGCAATCGGCCGGATGCGGCTCGAAAGTGAGCAGCGCGCAGGGCTTGCCGAGCGTTTGCGCCAAAGCCTGCGCATGGGCGATGACGCCGCGATGCCCGCGATGCAGCCCGTCGAAATTGCCGATGGCGACGACGGCCCCCTCGAGCCCCGGCGGCGGAGCGAGCGGATCGCGGGCGACGATGAAGGGATGCGCGGAAGGCAAGGCGGCGTCCAAGGCTTTGTGCGGTGCAGGAGCCGGCTCACTTTGGTTCGGATGGCGCGCCATGTCCAGAGCGCGAGGGTCGCAGGCGGGCAGCTAAAGAACGTGGCCGCCGCGCCTCTACGCCGGGCGCTACTCAGACTCGAGTATTTGTTCGGCTAGTTTGATGACGCTCGTATTTGGAACATAGACATTCTGTCCCGAGGCCTTGGCCGCGGCGTAAGCTTTGAGGTAGGCTTCGAGATCATCGGGCGTGATCTTGCGGCCATTTTGCAGGCTCACATCACCTTGGGGGCCGCCGCCGTCTCTCATTTGGAAAAGGGTTTGCGCCAGATCGAAGGCTGCCTTGGTTTGGCTCGGATCGGGATCAAGAAAGTTTCCGTGGCTGTCGGTGCGGATACCTAGTTGATCGCCGTCGCTATTATAGTAACCGCCGTCTTTTATGGTGACGCCAGTCGTGCGTTGAACCAGATCTATATCCGACGACGTCAAAAAAGCGAGCACATTGACCGGTTTCCCGGCCGCCATAACGGCGTCCAAGGTTGGTCGGGAGCATCCGAAATAGCCTTCCTGTATCTGCTTTTGCGTTGGCGTGTCAGTCTTGAAAATAGTTGAGAACTCATCCTGGTCGCCGTTTCTAGATGAATTATTGATCTTCGTTGCAGAGCGCTGCTGAAGAAAAACATTTTGACTGTTCGAGCTATAGATCTGCATTGTATTCTAAAGCCCCTATTAGAATCGAAAATATTTTGCGATGTCATTCTTGCGCGAGGCTGATTCGCCCGCTTCCAAGATGAGGGCGGCTTCGGCCCGATGGCTCTGGGCCAAAAGAGCCTCCGCTTCGCGGCAAATTAACCTTTCTCCCCTTGCATGGCGGCGCCACCCCTTTCGGCCGGGCCAAAGGCGATCTCGACAGCGATGACGCGCAGCAGAAAGAGACGATGCCTCGCCTTCATCATCGTCTGCGCCGCCGCCGCGGGCTGGCTCTGGCCGCATCTCGCCGGCGTCGGGGCGATGGCGCTCGCCTATGTCGGCGTGCTGCATCTCGCCGTGCTCGCCTATGAGGAGATCGCCTTTCCGCAATATAGCGAGGCGATGAGCCCGGAGGATTACGAGCATTTCTGCGCCGCCTTGCTGCGCGAGGCGAGATGGAGCGCCCGCGTCACCCGGCTCAGCGGCGATCAGGGCGTCGATGTCGTCGCCGAGAAGCGCGGGCGCAGGATCGTCGTCCAGTGCAAGAAATATTCGAAGCCGGTCGGCAATCGCGCCGTGCAGGAGATCGTCGCAGCGATCGCGCATGAGGCGGCCGAGCGCGGAATCGTCGTCGCCGCCAAGGGCTATACGGCGAGCGCGGTGCAGCTCGCCGCCTCCAATGAGGTGCTCTTGCTGCACCATTCGGAGCTGACGAAGATCGACCGCCTGCTCAGGCGGCCTCTTCTATCGGCGTGACGCTGACGCTGACGTCGAGCTTCTGCTTTCCGGCGACGAAAATGACGCCGTCGATCGGCGAGACATCGGCATAGTCGCGGCCGAGCGCGATGACGATATGATCGTTCAGAGCCAGTATGGCGTTGGTCGGATCGACGCCGAGCCAGCCGAGCTCGCGGCCGCACCAGACGGAAATCCAGGCGTGGGAGGCGTCGGCGCCCTCGAGCTTCACCGCGCCCGGCGCCGGGATCGTCCGAATATAGCCGCTGACATAGGCCGCCGGCAGGCCGAGCCCGCGCAGCCCGGCGATCATGATATGGGCGAAGTCCTGGCAGACGCCGCTGCGCTTCTCGAACGCCTGGGCGAGCGGCATGGCGACATGCGTGGTGTTGGGGTCGTAGACGAAATCCCGCCTGATCCGCCGCATCAGCTCGGCGGCGCCCTCCAGAATCGGCCGTCCCAGCGGAAAGCTCTGGCGCGCGTAGGCGGTCGCCGGCTCGTAGAGCGGCGCGAGCCGGCTCGGGAACATGAAATGCGCCGGCGCGTCGGGGCCGAGCGCGGGCGTCGCCAGCGCCTGGGCCCGCACGGCCTCCCAGGGCGGCGTCGACGCCTCCGCGGGCGGGTCGGCGCGCTCGACGCGCACGCGCGCGCTCATCGCTATGCCGAGCTTCACATGGGGCGCGTCGATCTGCGCCTCGGCCACGCGATTGCCGTAGAAATCGACGCGCTCGCGCCACTCGCGCGGGCTGGGCGTCACATCGATGCGGCCGAAGACGACGCGCTGTCCGGCGTCGTCGCGCGGCAACAGGCGCAATGCGCAGCGCGCCGCGGCGACGGGCGCCTCGTAGCTGTAGGTGGTCACATGGGTGATGTCGTAGATCACGCTAATCGGATCGGCTCTTCGAAATGCGCGGCATTGGAGCCCTGCAGGAAATAGCGGGCCGCGAGCGCATCCGCAAGGCTCATCAAGCGCTGCTCGATGGCGAAGATTTTGGCGGCGTCCAGCTCGGCGGCGTTCGCCACCTCGATCTCGGCGCGCAATTTCACCGCGAGACGGCGCGGCGCCTCCAGCAGCCCGTCGTGACGCAAGGTCGGCAGCGAGGAGAGATGCTCCTCGATCTTGGCCACTTGAAAGCCCACCGAGCGGGGATTGTAGGGATCGAGCACCGCCATATCGAGCGCAGGCGCGAGAGCGGCGCCGGCGAGATAGCGCGAGCGATAGGTGATCTGCGAATCGATCAGCTCGAGCAATGTGTCGAGACTGTCGATCGTCGCGCCCTCGTCGGCGAATTGGCGGGAGAAGCGGCAGGCGTTGATCGCCCGCTCGACGCGCTTGCCGAGATCGAGGAAGCACCAGCCGGCGACGCGGTTGAAATTCTCGTCGATGAGGCCGGAGAGCGCCGCCAATATATGCAGCGACTGCTCGACGCCCTCCAGAATCGCCGGCTCGGAGGCGCCGCCGGAGGAGAAATCGTCGAGGCGGCTCTCCAGCAGGCGGACGAGATGCCAAATGTCCTGCGACAGGCGCTCGCGCACGATGGAGGCGGCGTGCTTGGCCGCATGGGCGATGGAGAGCGCCGAGCCCGCCGTCTCGGTTCCGGCGGCCGCCGCCAGGGCGAGCTCCGCCGCCGAGAGCCGCGGGTCGCGCGTCGGCGCCGCGCCCCAGGCCAGCAGCAGCCGCTCCAGCCGCTCGATCGGCTGACGGCCGCTGTAATTGGGCGCATCCGCCTCGGTCAGGCGATTGCACAGCGAGCGCACCAGCCGCAGCGTCGCCTCGGCCCGCTCGAAATAGCGGCCCATCCAGAACAGATTGTCGGCGGCGCGGCTCGGCAGATCGCCGACCATGCGGACGATCTCTATGTCGTCGCTGGTCGGCAGCAGCGTGGAATTATCGGTCGGCCGGTCGCCGAGCACCCAGACATCGGCCGATTGCGCGCCCGCCCCCATGGAGATGGCGCGCACGTCGAGCCGGTCCGACACGCGGCAGAAGCCGCCCGGCATCACGCGCCAGCCGTCGGCCGTCGCGGCGGCGAAGACGCGCAGCGCAAAAGGGCGCGGGACCAGCGCGCCGTCCTTCCAGGCCGGCGTGGTCGAGAGCTGGACCACCTCCTGGCCGACATAATCCATGCCGCGCGCGCGCATCGCCTCGGTGAGACGGGCGCGCTCGGCCGCGTCGAACTCCGCGCCCAGCGCCACGCGGCGGCCGGGAAAGCCGGCGAGCTGCTCGCCGAAGGCCGGCGCGACGGCGCGATCGTCGAGCGAGGCCAGCACGGAGTCGCGGGCCTCGTCCTGGCCGCACCACCAGGTCGCGATATTGGCGAGGCGCAGATCCTCGCCCAGCAGGCGCCGCGCGATGGCCGGCAGGAAGGACAGCAGCGCGCGCGATTCGATGAGGCCGGCGCCCGGCATGTTGGCGAGGGTGACATTGCCCTCGCGGATCGTGTCGAGCAGGCCCGGCACGCCGAGCTGGGAGGCGGCGTTCAGCTCGAGCGGGTCGCACCAATCGGCGTCGACGCGCCGCCACACCACATCGACGCGCTTCAGCCCGGCGATGGTGCGCACATGCAGCTTGCGCTCGCTGGCGACGAGATCGGCGCCCTCGACGAGCAGAAAGCCGAGATAGCGCGCGAGGCTCACCTGCTCGGAATAGCTCTCGCTGAACGGGCCCGGCGTCAGCAGGCAGATGCGCGGGTCCTTCTGCTGCGCCGCCTTGGCGAGCGCCGCGCGAAAGTCGCGGAAGAAGGGCGCCAGCCGCTCGACCTTCATGTCGCGATAGAGGCGCGGGAAGGTGCGCGCCATCACCAGACGATTCTCGAGCGAATAGCCGGCGCCCGAGGGCGCCTGGGCGCGGTCGCCGAGCACCCACCAGCGCCCGTCCGGTCCGCGGCCGATCTCGGCGGCGTAGAAGCGCAGCCAGCGCCCGCCCTGCGGCGTCGCGCCGCTCATGGCGCGGACATAATCCGGCGAGCCGGCGATCACCGCCGCCGGCAGCGCCCCCTCCTGGACCAGGCGCTGCTCGCCATAGGCGTCGCGCAGCACCATGTCGAGCAATTCGGCGCGCTGGGCGACGCCGGCGGCGATCTCCCGCCATTCGGCCTGCGGCAGCAGCAGCGGCAGCCGGCTCAGCGGCCAGGTGCGCTCTTTGGTTTCGCCGAGCACGCGATAGGAGACGCCCATATCGCGGATGCGCCGTCCGGCGGCGGCGAAACGGTCGTCAATGTCCTCGCGGCTGAGGCCCCCGAGCGTGTCGAGCAGGCTCGCCCAATGGGGGCGCACGCGCCCGTCCGGCCCGACGAGCTCGTCCGGCACGCCCTCCAGCGGCGCATAGCGGGCGATCCAGGAGGCGACTCGACGCGCCGTGTCTCCCGGGGCCGCGTCGATCATCCGCTCAGCCGGCACAATTCCTCCGCAGGTCCAAAGTCAGCGGGAACTCTCCCGCCGGCTCCTCGCGCGGCGGCCTCACCCTGCCGGGCGTATGGCCGTGATCCTGGAACCGCGACAGCCTGCGAGCCTCCGCCTCATGGGAGTTTACCGGAAAAGTGTCATAGCTGCGACCGCCCGGATGGGCCGTGTGATAGACGCAGCCGCCGAGCGAGCGCTCGCTCCAGCTGTCGATGACGTCGAAGGTCAGCGGCGCATGGTCGGGAATGGTCGGATGCATGCCGGAGGGCGGCTGCCAGGCCTTGAAGCGCACGCCGGCGACCGCCTCTCCCGAGGCGCCGGCGCTGGTCATCGGCACGCGGCGGCCGTTGCAGGCGATCACATGCCGGCCGGGGACGAAGCCCTTGGCCTTCACCTCCACGCGCTCCACGGACGAATCGACGAAGCGCGCAGTGCCGCCGGCGACGCCCGACTCGCCGAGCACATGCCACGGCTCCAGCGCCTGCCGGATCTCGAGCTCGACCCCGCCATGCTCGATACGGCCGGCGAGCGGGCAGCGGAACTCCTTCTGCGCCTCGAACCACTCCGGCTCGAAGGCGTAGCCGGCGCTCTGAAGATCGCCGAGCACGTCGAGGAAATCGCGCCAGACGAAATGCGGCAGCATGAAGCGGTCGTGCAGCGCCGTGCCCCAGCGGACGAGGCCGCCGCCCTGCGGCTCGCGCCAGAACCAGGCGACGAGCGCGCGCAGCAGCAATTGCTGCGCGAGGCTCATGCGCGCGTCCGGCGGCATCTCGAAGCTGCGGAACTCGACGAGGCCGAGGCGGCCGGTCGAGCTGTCCGGCGAATAGAGCTTGTCGATGCAGATCTCGGCGCGATGCGTGTTGCCGGTGACGTCGACGAGCAGATTGCGGAACAGCCGATCGACGAGCCAGGGCGGAAAATCCGTCTCTCCCGCCTCCGGCACATTTCCCAGCGCGATCTCGAGCTCGTAGAGCGCTTCGTGACGCGCCTCGTCGACGCGCGGCGCCTGGCTCGTCGGGCCGATGAACAGGCCCGAGAAAAAATAGGAGAGCGCCGGATGACGCTGCCAATAGAGCACGAGGCTCTTCAAGAGGTCCGGCCGCCGCAGGAACGGCGAATCGAACGGCGTGCGGCCGCCGAGCACGACATGATTGCCGCCGCCCGAGCCGGTCTGGCGGCCGTCGATGAGGAATTTATCCGCTGTGAGCCGCGCCTGCCGCGCATCCTCGTAAAGGCCGATCGTCGTCGCGACGGCGTCGCGCCAGCTGTCGCCGGGATGAATGTTCACCTCGATGACGCCGGGGTCCGGCGTCACCTTGATGACCTCGAGACGCGGATCGACGGGCGGCGGATAGCCCTCGATCTGGATCGGCAGGTTCATCGCATTGGCGGTCGTCTCCACGGCGGTCAGCAGCTCGAGATAATCCTCGAGCCTTTCGGTCGGCGGCATGAAGACGCAGAGCGCGCCGTCGCGCGGCTCGATAGCGAGCGCCGTGCGCACCGCGCCCTCGACGATGACTTGCTCGGTCGGCTTCTGGCGGTCCTCGAGCGCCCGGCTCTCGTAGATTTGCAGGAGATCGGCAGGGTCCGGCAGCGCGCCGCGCGGCTCGGTCGGGTCCTGCGGATAGGAAAAGGGATAGGCGCTCGGCGGCACCCAGGGCAGCGAGCCGAGCGGCAGACGCAGGCCGATCGGCGAATCGCCGGGCGCCAGAAAGAGGCGGCCGCGGCGTAAAGGCCAACGCTCCGACACCCAGCGCCGCTCGGCGCGCGCATTCCAGCGCTGCACCGGCAGCACATAGCCTACCGGATTCGCCAAGCCGCGCTCGAAGGCGCGCAGCATGCGGCTGCGCTCCTCGGCGTCGTCGATCTTCGAATCGAGCGGATCGACATTGACCGGAAGCGCGCCCTCCTTCAGCAGCCAGTGCGACGGGTCCTCATAGGCCGGGATGACATAGCCCCGCCCGAGGCCGAGACGCTCGGAGAGATCGACGACGAAGGCCTCGTTTTGCTGCGGCGTCAAGGTTTTGGGCGAGTCGATGCGGGCGGCGAGCTCGGGATTGCGCCAGACCGGCTTGCCGTCCTTGCGCCAATAGAGCGCGAAAGCCCAGCGCGGCAGGCTCTCGCCCGGATACCATTTGCCCTGCCCGTAATGCAGGAAGCCGCCTTTGGCGAAACGCTGCTGAAGGCGCCGCACGAGATCGTCGGCGAGCGCTCGCTTGGTGGGGCCGACGGCGGCGATCGTCCATTCCGGCGCTTCGAAATCGTCGATCGAGACGAAAGTCGGCTCGCCGCCCATGGTGAGGCGCACGTCCTGCGCCTTCAAATCCGCGTCGACCGTCTCGCCCAGCGCATCGAGCCGCGCCCAGGCTTCGTCGGAGAAAGGCGCGGTGATGCGCGGCGCCTCGCGGATGCGCTGCACGCGCATCTCGAAGCCGAACTCCACCTCCGCCGGCTCGACGAGGCCGGAGAGCGGCGCCGCCGAGCGATAATGCGGCGCGCTGCACAGCGGCAGATGGCCTTCGCCGCAGAAGAGGCCCGAGGTGGCGTCGAGGCCGATCCAGCCGGCGCCGGGGATATAGAGCTCGGCCCAGGCGTGCAGATCGGCGAAGTCGTGATCGGTTCCCGTCGGTCCTTCGATCGGATCGACATCCGCCTTCAATTGGATGAGATAGCCGGAGACGAAACGCGCCGCGAGGCCGAGGCTGCGCAATATCTGCACGAGCAGCCACGCGGAATCGCGGCAGGAGCCGGCGCTCGCCGCCAGCGTCTCGTCCGGCGTCTGCACGCCGGGCTCCATGCGGATGACATAGCGAATGTCGTTTTGCAGCCGCGCGTTGAGATCGACGAGGAAGGGCACGATCGCGATGGGCTCGCGCGGCCGCACGCTTTCGACATAGGCGCGGGTCAACGGCCCGAGCGGCTCGATCTCGAGGCAGGAGGCGAGCTCGGCGCGAAGCTCCTCCGGATAGGCGAAGGGAACGGTCTCGGCATAGGGCTCGACGAAAAAGTCGAACGGATTGTAGACGGCGATCTCCGCATGGAGATCGACCTCGACGCGGAACTCCTCGGCCTTTTCCGGAAAGACGAGGCGCGCCAGCCAATTGCCGTGCGGGTCCTGCTGCCAGTTGATGAAGTGATTGGCCGGCGCGATCTTGAGCGAGTAGCTCGACACGCGGGTGCGGCAATGGGGCGCCGGGCGCAGCCGGATCACCTGCGGCCCCAGCGCGACCGGCCGGTCGTATTTATAGTGCGTGAGATGGTGGAGCGCGACCTTGATCGACACGGGACCTGCTTCGCCTGGTCGGAGCGACGCCGGAAAAGCGGCGACGGACGATTAGCTTACGCGCTCGGCGGCGTGTCAATCGCGCTGGCGGGAAAGCGCGGCTCTTTGCCGGAAATTGCCGCATGACGCATCCCGCCGGGGCGGCCGGCGCCGAGTGTTTCGGCGCCGGTCTCCGCGCTCACGAATCATTGGCGGCGGAGGGCGAAGGAGCCTCGTCGGCGAAGACGACGCCGCCCCGCCCGCTGCGTTTTATCCTGTAGAGCGCCGCATCGGCGCGGGCGGTGAGATGCTCCAAGGTCTCGCCGTCGCGGGGAGCGAGAGCGACGCCTATGCTGACGCCGATCTGAATCGTCCGCCCCTCGATCTCATAAGGCGCGGCGAGGACGCGAATGATCCGTCGCGCCAGCAGAAGCGCCTCGTCCGGGTGGCGGACGCCGGCCTGGACCACGACGAACTCATCGCCGCCGAGCCGCGCCGCCGTGTCCTCGCGCCGCACCATGGTCAGCAGGCGCGTCGTCGCGGCGCAGAGCAGGAGATCGCCGGTCGAATGGCCATAGGCGTCGTTGACGGCCTTGAAGCGGTCGAGATCGAGGCAATGGACCGCCAGAGATTCGTCGTCGCCGATCGCCGCCAGGGCCTCGTCGAAACGCTCCCGCAATTGCACGCGATTGGCGAGGCCGGTCAGATCGTCGTGACGCGCCATTTTCGCGAAATCGAGCTTGGCGATGATCTGTCGGCGCGTCCCCGCATGGGTGCCGGACGCCCATAGGAGCCCGACGACGGCGAAGGTGGAGAGAAGCAGCGCCTGCAAGACGAAGCCGAGGACGACGTGAATATCCGTCGCCTGCGCCGCGCGGCCGATAAAGCCGACGACCGTCGGCGTCGCCGACAGCGCCAGGCCGATGGCGCAGAGCCGCGGGCGAAAGGCGACGTTGGACACGACGCCGCCGGCGAAGACGAAGGCGAGCCCCGAGGTCAGCATCGGGACCAGCGACGAGTCGGGCGGATGCGCCATCATCAGGCCGCGCGCGTTGATCGCGCCGAGCAGCGCCGCGAAGGAGAAGAGGCCGAAGGCGTAGCGACGCTCCCAGACCCGCGCCTCATCGGCCAGGATCGTCGCGCTCGCCGTCCGGCGCCGATAGGTGAGAACGAGGAAAATGCTCGCTATATCGACTGCGATGCCGGCGAGCGTCAGCGCGAGGAGCGCGAGATCCTGCTTCCGCGCGGCGAGCAGCAGGCCGACGCTGGCCAGAGCGACGCCCATGAACGCCACCGGCATGACCGGGCGGGCGACCATATCGACCAGCTCGACATAAGCGGCGTCGGGAAGCGGCGCCGAGTTCCGAGAGGTTTGTCCGAGACGCCGCCACATGCACACCGCCAACGCTGTCTCATCTATGGCCGGCGGCTTTCCTGTCGAGCGGCGCGCGCATCTCGGTTTTCCTCATGTCTTGATTTCCGATAAGACGACGTATATAGATATCTTTATATCTAGTCAGCGAAGCCCATGACCCACTCTCGACGCCCCCTTTCGCTCGAACCTGCTCTCGCCGCGCTCAATGCGGCCGGCGAGGAGACGCGGCTGCGCCTGCTCGGCCTGCTCGCCGAGACGGAGCTGACCGTCAGCGAGGCTGTCGCCATTCTCGGCCAGTCGCAGCCGCGCGTCTCGCGGCATTTGAAGTTGCTCGTCGAGGCCGGCCTCGTCGAGCGGCGCCGCGAAGGCGCCTGGGCCTTCTTCCGTCTGGCGGCCGCGGACGCGCCGGGCGAGATCGCCCGCAGCGTCGTTTCCTGGCTCGATCCGCTGGACCCGCGCATCGCCGGCGACCGCGCCCGGCTCGCCGAGGTGCGGCAGGCCCGCTCCGAAAACGCCGCCCGCTATTTCGCCGAGCATGCGCGCGAATGGGACGCCATACGCTCGCTGCATGTGCCGGAGGCGCAGGTCGAGGCCGCCATTCGCGACGCTGTGGGCGAGAAGCCGCTGCGCCGGCTGCTCGATCTCGGCGCCGGCACGGGTCGCATGCTGGAGCTGTTCGCCCCGCAGGCCGAGCAGGCCGTCGGCGTCGATCTCTCCTCCGCCATGCTCGCCGTCGCCCGCGGGCGGCTCGAGAAAGCCGGCGCGCGCAATGTGCAGCTGCGCCAGGGCGACATGTATGCGCTCCCCATAGAGCGCAACAGCTGCGATCTCGTGATCGTCCATCAGGTTCTGCATTATCTCGACGATCCCGGCCGCGCGCTGCGCGAGGCGGCGCGCACGCTCGCGCCCGGCGGTCGAATGCTGGTCGTCGATTTCGCGCCGCATCGCGAGGAGACGCTGCGCGATCAGCACGCGCATCGCCGCCTCGGCTTCGCGCAGCAGGAGGTCGCCGCGCTGCTGGAGCAGGCGGGGCTCGAAGTCCTGCGTCATCGCGACCTCGCGCCATCGGCCGACGACGGCGCGAAGCTCACCGTATCCCTGTGGCTGGCGCGCGATCCGCGCGTCATCGCCGATCCCTTGCCCAAAGCCAGCTTCGAGACCGCATGATGTCCGACAATCGCAGCCTGTGGCCTCCGGGCCATTTCGATATCTCCTATGAATTCTTCCCGCCGAAGACTCCGGAGATGGAGACCCAGCTCTGGGACTCGATCGCGCGCCTCGCGCCGCTGAAGCCCAAATTCGTCTCCGTCACTTACGGCGCCGGCGGCTCCACGCGCGAGCGCACGCATAATATCGTCGCCCGCCTCGTCGCCGAGACCGACATTCTGCCGGCCGCGCATCTGACCTGCGTCTCCGCCTCGCGCGAGGAGGTCGACGAGATCGTGCGCGGCTATTGGAGCGTGGGCGTGCGCCATATCGTGGCGCTGCGCGGCGATCCGCCGACCGGCGTCGGCACGACATTCGAGCCGCATCCTCGAGGCTATCGCAGCTCCACCGAGCTGGTGCGCGGCATTCGCGCGATCGGCGATTTCGAGATTTCCGTCTCCACCTATCCGGAAGGCCATCCCGAGAGCCGCAGCATCGAGGACGATCTCGACGCGCTCGAGGCCAAGATCGACGCCGGCGCGACGCGCGCCATCACGCAATTCTTCTTCGAGAACGACGTCTATTTCCGTTTTCTCGACAAGGCGTGCGCGAGGGGAATCAAAATCCCCATCGTGCCCGGCATCATGCCGGTGCAGAACTTCAAGCAGACCGCCAATTTCGCGCGCAAGGCCGGCGCCAGCGTGCCCGACTGGCTCGCGCATCGCTTCGAGGGATTGGACGACGACCCCGTCACCCGCCGGCTCATCGCCGCGGCGGTCGCCGCCGAGCAGGTGCTCGGCCTCGCCGAAGGCGGCGTCAAGGAATTCCATTTCTACACGAACAATCGCGCCGATCTCGTCTTCGCGATCTGCTATCTTCTGGGCGTGCGCCCCGTCACCGAGAAAGTCGCAGCATGAGTTTCGACACGAACCACGGACCAAAGATTCTCGCGGCGCTGGAGAAGGCGGCGAGCGAGCGCATTCTCGTGCTCGACGGCGCCATGGGCACGATGATCCAGCGCCACAAATTCACCGAGGCCGACTTTCGCGGCGAGCGCTTCCGCGACCATCCGAAAGATCTGCGCGGCGACAATGATCTGCTGACGCTGACGCAGCCGGCGGCGATCAAGGCGATTCATCGCGCCTATCTCGAGGCCGGCGCCGACATTATCGAGACCAATACATTCTCCTGCACCTCTATCGCGCAGGCCGATTACGGGCTCGAGCATATCGTCTATGAGCTGAACCTCGAAGGCGCGCGCCTCGCGCGGGAGGCCGCCGATGAAGTCGCGCGCGAGACCGGCGTTCCGCGTTTCGTCGCCGGCTCCATGGGCCCGACCAATCGCACGGCGTCGATCTCGCCGGACGTCTCCAATCCGGGCTTTCGCGCCGTCACTTTCGACGATCTGCGCGCAGCCTATCTCGAGGAGGCGCTCGGCCTGCTGGAGGGCGGCGCCGATATTCTCCTGATCGAAACCATTTTCGACACGCTGAACGCCAAGGCCGCGATCTATGCGGTGGAGGACGCTTTCGAGAAGGTCGGCACGCGCTTTCCGGTGATGATCTCCGGCACGATCACCGATCTGTCCGGCCGCACGCTCTCCGGCCAGACGGCGGCGGCGTTCTGGAACTCGATCCAGCACGCGAAGCCTTTCTCCATCGGCTTCAATTGCGCGCTCGGCGCGCGCGAGATGCGCCAGCATATCGCCGAGGTCTCGCGCATCGCCGACACGCGCGTCTGCGCCTTCCCCAACGCCGGCCTGCCCAATGAATTCGGCCTCTATGACGAGAGCCCGGAATATATGGCCGAGCTGGTCGGCGAATTCGCGAAATCCGGCCTCGTCAATGTGGTCGGCGGCTGCTGCGGCACGACGCCGCCGCATATCGCCGCCATCGCCGCCGCGATGAAAGGCGTCGCGCCGCGCGAGATTCCCGAAATCGCGCCGCTGCTGCGCCTCGCCGGCCTCGAGCCTTTCACGCTGACCAAGGACATTCCCTTCGTCAATATCGGCGAGCGCACCAATGTCACCGGCTCGGCCAAGTTCCGCAAGCTGATCACCGCCGGCGATTTCGCCGCCGCGCTGGATGTGGCGCGCGACCAGGTGGCCAATGGCGCGCAGGTCATCGACGTCAATATGGACGAGGGCCTGCTCGATTCGAAAAAGGCGATGGTCGAGTTCCTCAATCTGCTCGCCGCCGAGCCCGATATCGCGCGCGTGCCGGTGATGGTCGATTCGTCGAAATTCGAGGTGATCGAGGCCGGCCTGCAATGTCTGCAGGGCAAGGGCGTCGTCAATTCCATCTCGATGAAGGAAGGCGAGGAGAAATTCATCGAGGCGGCGACCAAGGTGCGCCGCTATGGCGCCGCCGTCGTCGTGATGGCCTTCGACGAAGCGGGACAGGCCGACACTTTCGCGCGCAAGGTGGAGATCTCCAGCCGCGCCTATAAGATCCTCGTGGAGCAAGTGGGCTTTCCGCCGCAGGACATCATCTTCGATCCTAATATTTTCGCCGTGGCGACGGGCATAGAAGAACATTGCAATTACGGCGTCGACTTCATCGACGCCGCGCGCGCGATCAAGACGACGCTGCCGCATGCGCATGTGTCGGGCGGCGTGTCGAACCTCTCCTTCTCCTTCCGCGGCAATGAGCCGGTGCGCGAGGCGATGCACTCCGTCTTCCTCTATCACGCCATCGCGGCGGGGATGGATATGGGCATCGTCAACGCCGGCCAGCTCGCGGTCTATGAGAAGATCGACCCCGAGCTGCGCGAGGCCTGCGAGGATGTGGTGCGCAATCGCCGGCCGGACGCGACCGAGCGCCTCGTCGACATGGCCGAGCGTTTCAAGGGCGCCGGCGCCAAGGCGGCGGAGAAGGACGCCGCCTGGCGCGAGGCGAGCGTCGAGAAGCGGCTCGAATATGCGCTGGTCAATGGCGTCGCCGATTATGTCGAGCAGGATGTGGAGGAGGCGCGGCTCGCGTCCAAGCGTCCGCTCGATGTGATCGAAGGCCCGCTGATGGCCGGCATGAATGTCGTCGGCGATCTCTTCGGCCAGGGCAAGATGTTCCTGCCGCAAGTGGTGAAATCGGCGCGCGTGATGAAGGCGGCTGTCGCGCATCTCCTGCCCTACATGGAGGAGAACAAAGAGACGCGCTCCACCGCCGGCAAGATTCTTCTCGCGACGGTGAAGGGCGACGTCCACGACATCGGCAAGAATATCGTCGGCGTCGTGCTCGGCTGCAATAATTTCGAGATCATCGATCTCGGCGTGATGGTGCCGACCGCCAAGATTCTCGAGACGGCGAAGCGCGAGCAGGTCGACATCATCGGCCTCTCCGGCCTCATCACGCCCTCGCTCGACGAGATGTGCTTCGTCGCCTCCGAGCTGGAGCGCGAAGGTTTCTCGGTGCCGCTGCTCATCGGCGGCGCGACGACGAGCCGCGTGCATACGGCGGTGAAGATCAGCCCCAATTATGTGGCGGGCCAGGCCGTCTATGTGACCGACGCCTCGCGCGCGGTGGGCGTCGCTCAGGCGCTGCTGTCGCTGACGACGCGCGAGACCTATGTCGCCAAGACGCGCGAGGACTATGAGAAGGTCGCCGAGGCCCATGCGCGGGCGCAGATCGACAAGCAGCGCGTCTCCCTCGCATCCGCGCGCGCCAATGCGCTGAAGATCGATTGGAGCGCTTACGAGCCGCCGAAGCCGAGCTTTCTCGGCGCGCGCGTCTTCGCCTCTTACGAGGTGGCGGAGCTCGTTCCCTATATCGATTGGACGCCTTTCTTCCAGACCTGGGAGCTCAAGGGTCGCTATCCCGCCCTGCTTGACGATCCCGAGCGCGGGCCGGCGGCGCGGCAGCTCTTCGATGATGCGCAGGCGATGCTGGCGCGCATCGTGGAAGAACGCTGGTTCAATCCCAAGGCCGTCATCGGCTTCTGGCCCGCCAACGCCGTGGGCGACGACATAGCGCTCTACACCGGCGAAGGGCGCGTCGAAAGACAAGCGACGCTGCATACGCTGCGCCAGCAGCTCACGCGCCGCGACGGCAAGCCCAATGTGGCGCTGTCCGATTTCGTCGCGCCGGAAGGCTCCGGCAAAGCCGATTACCTCGGCGCCTTCGTCGTCACCGCCGGCGCGCAGGAGGCGAAGATTTCCGAGCGCTTCGCCCGCGCCAACGACGACTATGGCGCGATCATGGTGAAGGCGCTCGCCGATCGTCTGGCGGAGGCCTTCGCCGAGCGCATGCACCAGCGCGCGCGCCGCGAGTTCTGGGGCTATGCGGCCGATGAGACGCACACGCCGGAGCAGCTGCTCGCCGAGGATTATCGCGGCATCCGTCCGGCTCCCGGCTATCCGGCGCAGCCCGACCATACGGAGAAGGCGACGATCTTCCGCCTGCTCGAGGCCGAAAAGCGCACCGGCGTGGCGCTGACCGAGAGCTTCGCGATGACGCCGGCGTCATCGGTCAGCGGACTCTATTTCGCGCATCCGCAGGCGCATTATTTCGGCGTCGCCAAAGTGGAGCGCGATCAGGTGCAGGATTACGCGGCGCGCAAGGGCGTCGCCGTCGCCGAGATCGAGCGCTGGCTCGCGCCCGTGCTCAATTACGAGCGCGCGGTCGGCGTCGTCGTCGAGCCGGCGGAGTGAGGCGCCTCGGCGCTCTTCCGTCTCCCGCCCTGAGGGAGACGGAAGCGCGCGCTCGACGAGGGCTCGTCAGCCGCCGAGCGCGGCCTTGACTGCGGCGCTCGCCTTGCCGAAGTCGATGCGGCCGGTATATTTCGCCTTGAGCGCGGCGACCACCTTGCCCATATCCTTGATCGAGGCGGCGCCGGTCTCGGCGATGGCCGCCTTTATCGCCTCGGCGACCTCGGCCTCGCCGAGCTGCTGCGGCAAATAGGCGGCGATCACCGCGATCTCGGCGCGCTCCTTCTCGGCGAGCTCGGGACGGCCGCCCTTTTCGTAGATTTCCACCGATTCCTGGCGGCTCTTCACCATTTTCTGCAACAGGGCGAGAATATCGTCGTCGCCGAGAGTCTTGCCCGTGACGCGCGCCTCTATGTCGCGATCCTTGAGCCCCGCGGTGATCATGCGGATCGTCTCGACCTTCTGCTTTTCGCCGCTCTTCATCGCCGTCTTGAGGTCGGCCGTGAAACGTTCGCGCATTGTATTTCCACTTCGCAGTGAAATGTTCTAGGGGAAGGCGGGCGCCCGATGGCGGCGCGCCGACGGATGAGCGTGAGGCATAGAGCGCGGATGAGCCCGGATCAAGACGCAGCGACGGGGTGGCCGATCCCGGTCCACACGGGGGTTCTGGTTCTTGCGAGCGGCGAGGCGATTTTCGGCTTCGGCTTCGGCGCCGTGGGCTCGGCCGTCGGCGAGGTCTGCTTCAACACCGCCATGACCGGCTATCAGGAAATCCTCACCGATCCTTCCTACGCCGGGCAGATCGTCACCTTCACCTTTCCGCATATCGGCAATGTCGGCGTCAATGACGAGGACGTCGAGACCGTCGACCTCGACAAAAGCTCCGGCGTGCGCGGCGTGATCGTCGCCGCGCCGTCGAGCGATCCGTCCAATTATCGCGCGCTGCGGCCGCTCGGCGAATGGCTGGCCGCGCGGGGAATCGTCGGCCTCTCCGGCATCGACACGCGCGCGCTGACGACGCTGATCCGCGAGAAGGGCATGCAGAACGCCGTCATCGCTTTCGCGCCCGACGGCGTCTTCGATCTCGCCGCGCTGCGCGCCGAGGCCGCCGCCTGGCCGGGCATAGACGGCATGGACCTCGTGCCCTCCGTCACCGCGCCCGCGCGCTTCGACTGGGACGAGACCGTCTGGCGGCAGGCCTCCGGCTATGGCAAGCGCGACGGGGTCAAGCTCCGCGTCGTCGCCGTGGATTATGGCGTCAAGCGCAACATTCTGCGGCTGCTGGCGGAGGCGGGCTGCGAGGTGATCGTCGTGCCGGCGACGACCAGCGCGCAAGAGATTCTCGCCCTTTCGCCGGATGGCGTGTTCCTCTCCAACGGCCCGGGCGATCCGGCCGAGACCGGCAAATACGCCGTGCCGACGATTCGCGCGCTATTGGCGCAGAAGGTCCCCACCTTCGGCATTTGCCTCGGCCATCAGATGATGGCGCTCGCCGTCGGCGCGAAGACGCAGAAAATGCCGCAGGGCCATCACGGCGCCAATCATCCGGTGAAGGATTTCACCACCGGCAAGGTGGAGATCGTCTCGATGAACCACGGCTTCGCCGTGGATCGCGACAGCCTGCCGGCCAATGCGCAGGAGACGCATCGCTCGCTGTTCGACGGCTCCAATTGCGGCATCGCGCTCTCCGACCGCCCGGCCTTCTCGGTGCAGCACCATCCCGAGGCCTCGCCCGGCCCGCAGGACAGCCATTATTTGTTCGCGCGCTTCGTCGATATGATGGAGAAGGCGCGGGCGTGAGCCGCGCGGCTCACTTCTCCTTGCGCGACATCGCCTCGTAATAGGCGCGCAATATCGCATTCATGCGGGGCAAATGGCCGGTGACTTGAACCAGTCGAGCACGTCGGCGTCGATGCGCAAATGCACCGACGCTTTGCGCTCACGACGCCGAACGCGCATCGCGCGCGCCCAGAACGCCTCGCCCAATTCCTCCGCCTCGGGCGCGTCGGCGCGCGTCTTCGACAGGCCTTTCGCCCGCGCGGCCTCAATCTCGGCGAGAGAGAATTTCTTGATAGAAGCGTTCCCTGTCACGGCGATTGGCCTTCTGCGCGCTGATGATGCGGATCCCGTCGACACGCATCGTATAGACCGCTCGATAGACCACGCCGTCGGCATGTCCGATCGCGATCCAGCGTTCCTCGCCGTAATCTTCGCGATCGTCCATGAGTTCGACGTGTCGCCACGCAAGCGCCCGATGCGCAAACCATCGAGATCCAGTCGTCGCCGACCGAGCCCTCACCCCAGCGCGATCGCCGACACCAGCCGCCCGTAATCCGGCTCCGCGCGATGCACGCTGCGGCGATAGCTGAAGCAGCGCGTCTCATCGGCGTAAGTGTCGATGCGCAAATTCTCGAAAGAGGCGACATTCGCCGCCTCGACGCGCCGCGTGATGAAAGCGGGCAGATCGAACATGGAATGGCCCGCGCGCGTCGATGGCGCGAAAAAATGCGCGAAGCCCGCATCCTCCGCCAAAAACCGCTCGACGAACTCGCCGCCCACCTCATAGCTCGCGCGGCCGATCGCCGGGCCGAGCGCGACATGAATATCGGGGCGATGCGCGCCGCGCGTCTCCATCAGCGCGATCGTCGTCTCGATCATGCCGGTGAGCGCGCCCTTCCATCCCGCATGGCAGGCGCCGATGACGCCGGCGCGGGCGTCTGCGAACAGCAGCATGCCGCAATCGGCGCCGGTGACGCCGAGCGCCAGCCCCTCGACATCGGTGATGAGCCCGTCGCAGCGCGGCCGCGCCTCGTCGCTCCACGGCTCGGCGACATAGAGCGCGTCGCGCGAATGAATCTGATAGGGCACGAGCAGCCGATGCGCCGCGGCGCCCAGACGCCGCGCCATGCGCGCGCGATTCTCGGCGACGCGCGCGGCCTCGTCGCTGGAGCCGACCCCGCCATTGAGCGAGGCGTAGACGCCCTCCGACACGCCGCCCGCGCGGGTGAAAAACGCGTGCCGCACGCGCGGCAGAGCGAGATTGCCTGCGCCGAGCGCCGCGAGCCCGTCACTCACGGAAAAACCCCGGCAGCAGCGGCATGTCGGGATGCGTCACGGCGATCGCCTTGAACAATTCGCCCATATCGCGCTTGGGATCGCCGGCGCCGGTGAGACGCGCGAGCGCGACGTCGATCTCGGCGCGCTGCTCCTGCGTCGCGCGCTTCTTCAGCGCCTCCGCGCGCTCGACGACGCCGAGCTGACGCAGAAAAGCGCCCTGCGTCACCGGCCCTTGCACGGTCGCGCCGACGGCGGTCGCGGCTCTGGCGAGCGCGGCGAAATCGACATGGGTGGTGAGATCGGCCTCGCCCGGCGCCTCCAGCGGATCGACATAGGCGTGGCGCGCCACCGCCTGCAATGTCTCGCCCAGCGCCGTCTGCGCATAGCCATAATCGACGACGAGCAGCACGCCGCCCTGCGCGACGAGACGCGCGGCGATGTCGCGCATGATGCGCGCGCCGATCGCGCCGATCTCGATGACCGAGCCCTCCGGCGCCGCGACGGCGAGATCGGACTCGACGCCCTCGCCGACGCCGAAGGCGAGCGCGCCGCTCTCGTCGAGGCCGATGAGCCGCTCGCTCCAGCCGCGCTCCGTCTGCACGAAATGGCGCACCGGCAGCGCGTCGAAAAACTCATTCGCGATAATGATCGCCGGTCCCGGCGGGACTTGCGCGACATCCGCGCTCCAGGAGACGGACGTCGGCGCCGCGGCGAGCGTCTGTCGCTGCCGCGCCTCGAGCGCCGGGCTCGTCTCGACGAGATGCGCGTCGATCGCGGCGAGAAAATCCGGCGCGATGCGCGCGACGCGCAACGCATCCGCCATCAGCGTGCCGCGTCCCGGCCCGAGCTCGACGAGACGCGTCGGCGACGGCGCGCCCGCCGCGCGCCATGCCTCCTGCGCGAAGAGGCCGATCAGCTCGCCGAACATCTGGCTGATCTCCGGCGCGGTGATGAAATCGCCGCTCGCGCCGAAGGGATCGCGCGTCGTGTAATAGCCCTTGGTCGGATGCGACAGGGCGATCGCCATATAGCGCTCGAGCGTGATCGGCCCTTCCTGCGCGATGAGCTCGATAATGTCTTCGCGCAAAGCGCTCATGCTTCGACTCTTTGCGGGCGCAGCGCATAGGCGACGAGCGCGGCGCCGACGAGGATCATCGGCGCCGACAGCGCCATTCCCATGGTGAGGCCATTGTCCAGCGCCTCGGAGAGCGGGTCCGGCTCGCGGAAGAACTCGCTGACGATGCGCGCGACGCCATAGCCCACGCCGAACAGTCCCGTCGCCAGGCCCGGCCGCTTCAGCGCGCCGCGCTGCGCGGCGATGGCGAGCAGAATATAGAGCGCGACGCCCTCGAGCCCCGCCTCATAGAGCTGGCTCGGATGGCGCGGCGCGTCGCCGGCGCCGGGAAACACCATGGCCCAGGGAACGTCGCTCTCGCGGCCCCACATCTCCGGCTTGATGAAATTGGCGAGGCGGCCGAAGAATATGCCGATCGGCGCGACTGTCGCGCAAATGTCGCTGATGGTCAGGGCGAAAATCTTCTCGCGCCAGGCGAAGCCTGTCATGCCCACGACCGCGCCGATGAGCCCGCCGTGAAAGGCCATGCCGCCCTTCCACGTTTTGATGATCTCTTCGGGATGGGCGAAGTAGAAGGCCCGCTCATAGAAGAGCACATGCCCCAGGCGTCCGCCGATGATGACGCCGAGCGCGACATAGACGAGCAGATCGTCGAGACGCTCGGCGGAGGGATGAGCGGTCTTTCCCCAAAGATGCTCGCGCGTCACCAGCCGGCGCGCATAGAGCCAGCCGAGCGCGAGCCCGGCGATATAGGCGAGCGCATACCAGCGTATGGGCAGCGGCCCGAGCTCGACCAGAACCGGGTCGATCATCGGAAAGGGGAGCGCGAGGAAGGGCATGACGACTCGTGGTTGCATCCGATGGCCCCGAGATTAGAGCGCTTTTTGCTCGAACGGAATCATTCGCGCGATCAGAAATCGCTCCAAATGAAAAATTAGTCCGGGTTTCCGATCCGTCGGGCCCAAAAAACGCGACGAGCCTGCGATTGCCGGCCGGTCATGACCGACGGGTCGCCCTCGCCTCTCCCTCACTTCGCCTCGAATGCTCCAGGACGGCGGAGGGCGCCCTGACGCTCCAGCATCCAACCGGGATATTCCGCCGCCAGAGCGCTCACCGCATCGAGCGTCGCGAGATCCTCGGCGCTCAGCGTCAACTTCACTGCGGCGAGATTCTGCTCGAGCTGATCGATGCGCCGCGCGCCGATGATGACGCTGGTCACGAAGGGCTTGGCGAGCACATAGGCGAGCGCGACCTCGGCCACGCTCGCGCCCTGCTTCGCGCCGATCTCGCGCATCGCGGCGACGCAAGCCCAGGCGCGATCCTTGTCGACCGGCGGAAAATCGAAGACTGCGCGGCGGCCTTGCGCATCCTCTGGCGCGCCGGGGCCATATTTGCCCGAGAGCAATCCGCCGGCGAGCGGCGACCACACCATGAGGCCGAGCTTCTCCTCCGCGAGCAGCGGAACGATCTCGCGCTCGAGATCGCGGCCGGCGATCGAATAATAGGCCTGCACCGTCTCATAGCGCGCGAAGCCCAGACGCTCCGAGACGCCGAGCGCCTTGGCGATGCGCCACGCCTGCCAATTGGAGAGGCCGATGTAGCGCACCAGCCCGCGCGACACGAGATCGTCGAGCGCGCGCAATGTCTCCTCGATCGGCGTCACCGCATCATTGCCGTGGATCTGATAGAGATCGATGTGATCCGTCTGCAGCCGCTCGAGGCTCGCCTCGACGCTGTCCATGATATGCCCGCGCGACGCGCCGCGATCATTGGGGCCGGAGCCCGTCTCGCCATAGAATTTCGTGGCGATGACGACATCCTTGCGCGTCACGCCGAGATCGACGAGCGCCTGACCGACCATCTTCTCCGAGCGGCCGAAGGAATAGACATCGGCCGTGTCGATGAAGTTGACGCCCGCCGCGAGCGCGCGCTCGACGATGCCAGTCGCCGCCTGCTGATCGACATCGGCGATCGCGCCCCATATTCCGGAGCCGCCCGCCTCGCCGAAAGTCATTGCGCCGAGGCAGATTTCCGAGACGAAAAGGCCCGTGCGGCCGAGCTGATTGTATCGCATCACGCCGCCTTCGCTTGCGCGCCGAACTTGCCGTAGAAGCTCTCGCCCGTCTTCGCCATCTCGCGCAGCTCTGCGGGCGCGGCGAAGCGCTCGCCATATTTCTGCGTGAGCGCGTCGCAAATGGCCACGAAGGCGGCGGTTCCGATCCCGTCGATATAAGAGAGCGTGCCGCCGGTGAAGGGCGCGAAGCCGAAGCCGAGGATGGAGCCGACATCCGCCTCGCGCGGATCGGTGACAACGCCTTCGAACAAAGTGCGCGCCGCCTCCACCGCCTGCACGACGAGGAAACGCTGCTTCAGCTCCTCCACATCGATGGCGTCGGGATCGAGCTTCTTGTCGGCGAGCGCCGAGAGGCCGGGCCACAGGCTCTTCTTTCCGCTCGCCGGATAATCATAGAATCCCTTGCCGTTCTTGCGGCCGAGACGCCCTTCCTGCTCCACCATGAAATGCAGCACGCGCTCCTGCGTCGGATCGACGGCGGCTTCGCCGAGGTCCTTCTTGGTCGCGAGATGAATCTTCCAGGCGAGATCGAGCGCGATCTCGTCATTGAGCGACAGCGGCCCGACCGGCATTCCGGCCATGCGCGCGCAGGTCTCGATCATCGCCGGCGGCACGCCCTCGGTCAGCATGATATGCCCCTCGCGCACGAAATTCAGCACGCAGCGATTGGCGTAGAAGCCGCGCGTATCGTTGACGACGATCGGCGTCTTCTTGAGGACGCGCACGAAATCGAGCGCGGTCGCGACGGCGCGGTCGCTCGTCGTCTTGCCGCGGATCACCTCGACGAGCAGCATTTTCTCGACCGGCGAGAAGAAGTGAATGCCGACGAAATTCTCCGGGCGAAGCGACGTCTCGGCGAGCGAGGTGATCGGCAGAGTGGACGTGTTCGACGCGAAGATCACATCGGGCCCGACGATGGCTTGCGCTTTCTTCGTCACCTCCGCCTTCACGCCGCGCTCCTCGAACACGGCTTCGACGATGAGATCGGCGCCGGCGAGATTTTCATAATCCGGCGTCGCGGTGATGCGCGCGAGCAGCGCCTCCTTGTCGGCGGCGGTGGCGCGCCCACGCGACACCTGGCCGGAGATGAGCTGGTCGATGACGGCCTTGCCCTTGTCGGCGCTGTCCTGATCGCGATCGATCAGCACCACCTCCATGCCGGCGAGCGCGCTGACATAGGCGACGCCCGCGCCCATGAAGCCGGCGCCGAGCACGCCGATCTTCTTGAATTTCGTCGGCGGAATCTCCTTGGGCCGATGCGCGCCTTTTTCCAGCTCGTTCTTGGAGAGGAACAGCGAGCGGATCATCGCCGCCGCCTGTTTCGAGCGCAGAATATGCGCGAACCAGCGCGCCTCGACGCGCAGGCCGAGGTCGAAGGGCAGTTGCAGCCCCTCGAACACGCTGTGCAATATCGCCTCGGCGGCCGGATAATTGTCGAAGGTCTCGCGGCGATAAATGGCGTTGGCGGCCGGCCACACCATCATGCCGCCCGGCGAAAAGACGCGGCCCGACGGCGGCTTGAAGGCTTCCACATCCCACGGCGCCTTGCCCTTGCCGCCATCGACGATCCAGGCGCGGGCGCGATCGACAATCTCGCCTTCCGGCGCGAGCGCATGCACGAGGCCGGCGGATTTCGCCTTGGCGGCCTTCAGCTGCTCGCCCTTGAACAGCATTTGCAGAGCCTCGCCGGTCTGCATCAGCCGCGCGACGCGCTGCGTGCCGCCGGCGCCGGGGAACAATCCCACCTTGATTTCCGGCAGGCCGACCTTGGTCTTGTCCGAGTCGGAGAGCACGCGATAATGACAGGCGAGCGCCAGCTCGAAAGCGCCGCCGAGACAGGCGCCGTGAATGGCGATGGCGAAGGGTTTGCCATTGGTCTCGAGCTTGCGATAGAGCAGCGACAGTCTACGCGCGCCCTCGAAGAACTGCTTCATCGCAGCCTCCTCGCCCTGCTCGCGCACGGCCTTCGCGTATTCCACCGCGCTCTTCTGCAGCATGGAGAGATCGGCGCCGCCGGAGAAGGCCGGCTTGCCCGATGTGATGACGCAGCCCTTGATCTGCGGATCGCTCGCCACCGTGTCGATGACTTGTTCCAGCTCGTCCATCACCTCGAAGGTGATGACGTTCATCGAGCGGTCGGGCATGTCCCAGGTGAGCAGAGCGACGCCATCGGCGCCGGTCTCGAAACGGAAATTGACGAGGTTCATCGGGTCGCTCCCGCAGGCTTGAAATTCACACGCGCTCGATGATCGTCGCCGTGCCCATGCCGGCGCCGATGCAGAGCGTCACCAGCGCCGTGGACTTGCCGCTGCGCTCCAATTCGTCCAGCGCCACGCCCACCAGCATCGCGCCCGTCGCGCCGAGCGGATGGCCGAGCGCGATGGCGCCGCCATTCACATTCACCTTGGCGTCGTCGAGGCTGAAAGCCTGCATGAAGCGCAGCACCACGGCGGCGAAAGCCTCGTTCACCTCGATGAGATCGATGTCGGAGAGGCTCATGCCGGCTTTGGCGAGAAGCTTCCTGGTCACATCCACCGGCCCGGTCAGCATCAGCGCCGGCTCCGAGCCGATATTGGCGAAAGCCCGCACGCGGGCGCGCGGCTTCAGGCCGAGGCGCTCGCCGGCTTGCGCGGAGCCGAGCAGCACGGCGGCGGCGCCGTCGACAATGCCCGACGAATTGCCGGCGTGATGGACATGGTTCAGCTTCTCGACATCCGGATGCGCCTGTATCGCGACCGCGTCGAAGCCCGCCTGCTCCGCGAAAAAAGCGAAGGCCGGCTTCAGCGCCGCGAGCGACTGCATGTCGGTCGAAGGCCGCATATGCTCGTCACGATCCAAAATGGTGAGGCCGTTGACGTCCTTCACCGGCGCGATCGATTTCGAAAAGCGCTTCTCCTCCCAGGCGCGGGCCGCGCGCTGCTGCGACTGCACGGCGTAAGCGTCGACATCGTCGCGCGAGAATCCATATTTCGTCGCGATGAGATCGGCCGAGACGCCCTGCGGCATAAAGTAGGAGGGAATGGCGATGGTCGGATCGACCGGCCAGGCGCCGCCAGAGGCGCCGATGCCGACGCGGCTCATGCTCTCGACGCCGCCGCCTATGGTCAGCTCGTGCTGGCCGGACATGATCTGCGCTGCGGCGAAGTTCACCGAATCGAGACCGGAGGCGCAGAAACGGTTGATCTGCACGCCGGGAACCTTGTGCCCATAGCCGGCGGCGATCGCCGCGGCGCGCGCAATGTCGCCGCCCGCCTCACCCACGGGATCGACGCAGCCGAGAATCACATCGTCGACAGGCGCGCCGGCGAGCCGATTGCGGTCCTTCAGCGCGGCCAGAGCGGTGACGGCGAGACCGAGGCTCGACACCTCATGCAGCGCGCCATCCGGCTTGCCGCGCCCGCGCGGCGTGCGCACGGCGTCGTATATATAGGCTTCGGGCATGAGGAACTCCGTTCTTCTCGGGAGCGGCTCGTAAAACGAGATCCAAGTCGATGAATGAAGGTTCCTGATCCCTCATCCTGAGGAGCCGGCGCAGCCGGCGTCTCGAAGGACGAGGGATCAGGAAACCGTCACGCGCCGCCTTCTGGAGCTCGCCCTGCTGCTTTCGAGACTCGCCTTGCAGGCGCGCTCCTCGGCATGAGGGCGAGGGTTGCTGTCGATCGGCATGTCGTCTTCCGCATCAAAACATCTCCGCCGGCAGGCTCATCACCGTATCCGCGCCCGCCGTGATCCGCGCCAGACGGAAGCCCGTCTCGGGCAGCATCTTCTCCATATAGAACCTGCC
The DNA here is from genome assembly GCF_036560965.1 of Methylosinus sp. NCBI lineage: Bacteria > Pseudomonadati > Pseudomonadota > Alphaproteobacteria > Hyphomicrobiales > Methylocystaceae > Methylosinus > Methylosinus sp. The sequence continues at coordinate 38,295 of NZ_DATBQF010000025.1, forward strand.
CGTCGTCAGCTTGGCGTCGAGAAAGGCGCCGTCGCCGGGCTGCTCCTTCTTCTTGTCCAGCGCCGTGCGGGCGATGCGCGCCCATATGTAGCCGAGCGCCACGCGGCCGAAGAGATGCATGTAATCATAAGACGCCGCGGCGCCATTGTCGGGCTTGGCGAGCGCGTGCTGCATCAGCCAGATCGTGGCCTTTTGCAAATCGCCGAGCGCGGCCTTCAGCGGCTCCACATAAGGCTTCATCTGCTCGTCGGCGCTCTCGCGGCTCGCGAAGTCATTCACCTCCGCGAAATAGGCCATGGCGGCGCGGCCATTGTCCTTGGGCAGCTTGCGGCCGACGAGATCGAGCGCCTGAATGCCATTGGCGCCCTCATAGATCATGGTGATGCGCGCGTCGCGCACGAATTGCTCGACGCCATTCTCGTCTATGTAGCCGTGCCCGCCCCATATCTGCTGCGCCTTCACCGCATTCTCGAAGCCGAGATCGGTGAGCACGCCCTTCAGCACCGGCGTCAGCAATCCGAGCCGATCCTCCGCGGCCTGGCGCGCCTCGGCGTCCTGCGAGCGATGCGCGACGTCGCTGTCGAGCGCCGCCGAGAGGGCGAGGCCGCGCGCCGCCTCGTTGAAGGCCTTCATCTCCATGAGGCCGCGCCGCACATCCGGATGCACGATGATGGGATCGGCGACGCCGCCGGTTTTCGCGCCGGACAGCGCGCGTCCTTGCAGACGCTCCTTGGCGTAGGCCGCCGCATTCTGATAGGCGACCTCCGATTGCGCGAGCCCTTGCACGGCGACGCCGAGCCGCGCCTCGTTCATCATCACGAACATCGCATTGAGGCCCCGATTGGGCTCGCCGACGAGAAAGCCCCTGGCGCCGTCATAATTCATCACGCATGTGGCGTTGCCGTGAATGCCCATCTTATGCTCGAGCGCGCCGCAGCGCACGGCGTTGCGCGGGCCGAGAGAGCCGTCGGCGTTCACCTCGTATTTCGGCACGATGAACAGCGATATGCCCTTCACTCCCGCCGGCGCGCCTTCGATGCGCGCGAGCACGAGATGAATGATGTTCTCGGCGAGATCATGCTCGCCGGCGGAAATGAAGATCTTCTGCCCTGTAATAGAGTAAGAGCCGTCCGCGCGCGGCGCCGCCTTCGATGTGAGCAGGCCGAGATCGGTGCCGCATTGCGGCTCCGTCAGATTCATCGTTCCGGTCCAGCGGCCGGCCGCCATCGGCGGGGCGAAGAGGCGCTTCTGCTCCGCGTCGCCATGGCGCAGCAGCGCCGCCAGCGCGCCCTGGGTCAGGCCCGGATACATCGCGAACGCCATATTGGCGGCAGAGGCGAACTCGTTCATCACCACGGCCAAGGTGTAAGGCAGGCCCTGTCCCTCATATTCCGGCGGAACCGCCAATCCGACCCAGCCGCCGGCGACGAACTCCCGATAGGCCTCCTTGAAGCCCGCCGGCGTCGCGACATCGCCCGCCGCATCGAGCCGGCACCCCTCGGCGTCGCCGCTGCGATTCAAAGGCTGCAGCCGCTCCTCGCAGATTTTCCCCGCCTCGCCGATGATCTGGGCGAGCACGTCCGGCGCGACATCGGAGAAGCCGTTCAAATTGCCGTAACGCTCGAGATGCAGAACGTCGTTCAACAGAAACAAGGCGTCGTCCACGGGGGCTTTGTAGATCGGCATGAGCGGCTCTCCCTGCGCGGATCGTTTGCTTTCTCTAGGTATTCTTTCGATATAGGCGTTTTCCCGGTCGTCGGACGACGGGATGCGGACTATGCGCCCCCATGGTTACGAAATCGCAACCCGGCCAGATTCCCGCGCCGGAGGGCAAGTCCTTCATTGGACGTATGAATCACGGTTCGGAGAACGCTCTCTGCGCAGCAATAGGTAGAGAGCCGCACCCTCTGGCGCAATAGGCCGCGCGCCGGTCGGCCCCGCGCAAGGATTAACCATTTATTAACCTTATCCGAAGGAAAGTCCCTCGCGACGGCGTCCCCCGCCATCACAGCGTTCCGGCGCGATTCGCGCCTCGAGTCGTCGCTCGTCCAGTTTCCTCACGCCTGCACGGGTCGAGCCCGCCGGATATCCGATGACAGAGGTATTTCCTTTCAGCTTCAAAGGCATACATCACGAGACGCGCGACGTCGCCCGCGCTGCGGCGCGACGGTCGGGCAAGAGCCTGTCCGATTGGCTCGATGATGTGATCCAAGAAAAAGCGAACATCGACGACCGCATCCCGGCCGACGACGACGACGAGCCGACCGCTCCGGCGCGCCGACGCGCTCTGCGCTCGCGCATCTATGGACGCACGGATCGCGGCCGTTTGCGGCGCGACGCCACGCCGAGACGCGACATGCGCGACGACGAGGCGGACGATGATTTCGCTCCCGCGCCGCTGCGCGGCCGCGGCGAGATCGACGCCAAATCCATTGTGGACGACGCCGTCGCCCTCTTCGAGCGGCGCTCCGCCGAGAGCGAGCGCAAGACGGCGCACGCCCTCTCCGGCCTCGCCAAGCTGATCGACCGCAATCATTCGAGCCGGGCCCGCCTCGGCGACGATATCGGCGCCGTGATGGAGCGGCTCGGGCGGATCGAGGAGCGCGTCGCCACGCGCCCGGACGAAGGCGTCAAGCCGATCCGCAACGCGCTGGCGCGGCTCGAGGCGCGCATCGACAGCCTGTCCGGCGACGATCGCGCCTATGAGTTCGAGAGCGCGCTCGGCGCGCTCGACCAGCGGCTCGCCGATATAGCGGCGCGGCTCGACGAAGAAGCCGAGGAGCGCCGCATCGCGGCCTCGCGCCAGCAGCAAGAGCGCGAAAGACAACAGGAACGCGAAAGACAGCAAGAGCGCGAGAGACTGCAAGAGCGCGAGAGGCTGGAGCGCGAGAGACTGCCCGAGCGTCGCGCCGCGACGCGGCGGCCTCTCGCGGACGCTGTCGCCGAGATCACCGAGCGCCAGCGCGCGCTCGAGGAGCAGGCCGGCGGACGCGACGGCGAGCTCGCCCTCGCCAGATCGGCCATCGAAGCGCGTCCGACGATTTTCGACGGCCTCGCCGAATCGATCGAGTCGCTCTCGCGACAGCTCGCGTCGTCCCGCGCCGAGCAGAACGTCCAGGGTGAGCAGCAGGCGGCCGTCGTCGCCCAGATCGATCTCTTGCGCTGCGATCTCGAGGGGCTCTCCCGCGCCCTCGTCGATCTCGCGCCGCGCGCCTCCGTGGTCGCCGTCGAGACCGCCCTGCGCGAGCTCGTCGAGCGCGTCGAGGCGCAGCGCCTCTATGGCGTCGAGGAAATGGTGCTGGCGCCGGTCGAACGGCTCACCGCCGATTTGAGCGCGATCTTGCGCGATCTCGATCCGGGCCGCATCGTCGCCGTCCTCTATGAGGAAGTGCGCGCGCTCGGCGACAAGCTCGCCGAGCACCACGCCGAAGGCGGCGCCGATCGCGCCGCGCTCGACGAGATCGCCGGCGAGACGCGCGAGATCCACGAGCTGCTGAAGGCGGTCTCGCGGCGTCCGCTGCCGATCGAGAAGCTCGAGGCCGGCATAGCCGCGTTGACCACGCAGGTCGACGAGCTGAGCGCCGCCGGGGCCGATGTCGCCACGGCCAAGGATGTGAGCGAGCTCGTCCAGAGCATTCGCTCGATCGTCTCGACCGAGATCGGCGGCTCCTTCGCCGCTCTGGAGCGCCGGCTCGAATATTTCGCCGCCAAGCTCGACTCCATCTCGACGAAATCGGGCGGCGGCAAGCGCTTCGACGAGATCAACGAGCGCATCGAGCAGGTCCACAAATCGCTCGCCGCGCGCATCGAGCGCAGCGGCTCGGGCGTCGACGTCAATCAGGTCGAGCAGCTCTTCGCCTCCTTCGCCAAGAAGATCGACGCGGCGGCCGAAGCCAAGATCGTCCATCCCGTCGACGAGCTCGGCCGCAAGATCGAGAAGCTCGAGCAGCGCCTCCAGCCCGCCGCCGCGAATGCGAATTCCGCCGAATCCGAGCAATTGCGCGAGATCGCCAAGAATATGAGCGCGCTGCGCTCCGAGCTCGAGCGCAAGGATCGCGGCGGCTCGGGCGTCGATCCGAATCAGTTCGAGCGGCTGTTCACCTCGCTCGCCCAGAAGATCGACGCGGCGACCGAGGCCAAGATCGTTCATCCGGGCTTCGACGAGCTCGGCCGCAAGATCGAGAAGCTCGAGCAACGGCTCCAGCCGGTCGCCGCCAGCGCGCAGAAATCCGCGGGCGCCGACCATATGCGCGCGCTCGCCGAGCGCATCGACCATGTGCACGCCGAGCTCGCCGCGCGCATCGATTCCACCACGCGCCGGCGCGCCGACGACGCCAATCTGCAATTGGCGGAGCTGGTCGGACAGCTGGCGCAGAAGATGGACGCGGCGCTGGACCCGGAAGCCGACCGCACCAGCTTCACCGCGCTGGAGCAGCAGATCGGCCGCCTCGCGGAACGGCTCGACCGTTCCGACATGAACGTCGATTCCTTCTCCGCCATAGAGCGCGCTCTGGGCGCGCTGGCGACCAAGGTCGAGGAGACGCGCAGCACGACCGTGCGCGTCGCCGAGATCGCCGCGCGGGAGGCGGCGCAGGATGCGCTGCGCGACGCGACCGCGCATGGAGGCCTGCAGGACGCGCTGGAGAAGGAGCTCGCCGAGCTCCGCAATTTCCAGGACGAGGCGGGCCATCGCACCAATCAGACGCTCGCCGCCGTGCATGAGACGTTGGAGCGCGTCGTCGAGCGCCTCTCCATGTTCGAGGACGAGCTCACCGATCTGCGCAAGGTGAAGCCCGCCGCGGCGGAGCCGTCGCGCGCCAAGGACGGCGCCGATCCGCGCCGCGCCGCGCGCGTGAAATCGGCGGCCCCGGTCTCCGATGTCGAGGATATTCTGCTGGAGCCCGGCGACCGCCGTCCGCGTCGCGAGCCGATGGTCGGCCAGGAGGACGAGCGCTCCGGCTCGGTGCAGCAGGACTTCATCGCCGCCGCCCGCCGCGCCGCCCAGCAAGCCGCGGTCGACGCCCAGGCCGCCGCTGCGCAGGGCAGCAAGGCCGCGAAAAAAATCGCCGCCGAGCGCGCGACCAAGCAGGAGTCCGAACGCGTCGCCGCGAGCGGCGGCGGCGTCACCGCCGTCGGCGCGGCGCTGCAATCGCGCCGCCGTCCGCTGCTGCTCGGCGTCGGCGTGCTGGTGCTGCTCTACGGCGCCTATCAGATCGCCCGCGTGACGCTCGATTCTCCGGCGCCGCAGGCCTCGGCCGTTCAGGCCGAGCCGAGCGAGGCCGCGGCCGCCGCCGAGACGCCGGCGCCCGAGGCCTCCGCCAGCGCCGCCGAGTCGGCCGCCACGGACGACGCCGCCAAGAGAGAGGGCGCCGCCGCCGAGACCAATGTGGCGCCGCCCGCCGCCGTCTCCACCACGCAGCCGACGGCCAAAGCGTCCGCTTTCACGCCGGCCGTGGCGCCGCGATCGCTCGGCGTGCAGGGCTTCACGCCCGGCGCGTCCGGCCTCGGCGCTTTCTCTCCCACTCCGCAGGCGCCGATCCCCGGACGCTTCGGCTCCCAATCGGTCGATCCCAAGTCGGTCGATCCGATGCCCGTCGGCGCGATCGGAACGCCCGCGGCGACGCCGCCCGCGCCCCCGCGCCAGGATGTGCTCGCGACGATCAAGGAGATCGCCGCGGCCGGCGACGCCAATGCGCAATATGAGGTCGGCCTGCGCTACGCCGAAGGGCGTGGCGGCGCGCCACGCGATCCGAAGACCGCCTTCCAATGGTTCGCGAAGGCCGCCGACAAGGGTCTCGCGCCGGCGCAATATCGGCTCGGCTCCATCTATGAGAAGGGCATGGGCGTCGACCGCGACTACGGCAAGGCGCTGTCTTGGTACAAGCGCGCCGCCGACGCCGGCAACGCCCGCGCCATGCATAATCTCGCCGTGCTCTACGCCAGCGGCGGCGATGGCAAGCCGGATTACGATCAGGCGGCGCAATGGTTCCGCAAGGCGGCCGAATATGGCGTGCGCGACAGCCAGTTCAATCTGGCGATCCTCTGCGCCCGCGGGCTCGGCGTTCCGCAGAATCTGGCGCAGTCCTATCTGTGGTTCTCGGCCGCCGCCGCGCAAGGCGACGAGGATGCCGGCAAGAAGCGCGACGAAGTGCGCGCCCGCCTCGACTCCAAGGACCTCGCCGCCGCCAAGGCGCTCGTCGACGGCTTCCGCCCGAAGCAGCCGGACAGCGCCGCCAATGACGCCCCGCCGCCGCCCGGCGGCTGGGAGAACGCCAGGGCCCCCGCCAAGCCGGACGCCAAGCCGGAGACGAGGCCCGCCGGCAAGCCGAAGGTCTCCGCGCTCTAGAATGGTCTCCGCGCTCTAGAATGGTCTCCGCGCTCTAAAAAAGGGTCTCGGGGCGCGAAAAGCCCCGGTGTGTCGCGGCGGCGACAGCTCTGCGAAATTCGACGCCTCGCGGCCGCCGCGAGGCGTTTTCGCTCTTGACGCCCCTCGCGCGATTGCCGACGCTGCGCAATGGCGAAGTTTCGGCCCGGCCTTCGGCAGATCGCGCGCGCTTTCCTGATCCGGGGAATCGCGGCGCTGCTGCTGTTGCAGACGGTCGCCCTCGCCTATTCGGAGGCGCGGCCCACGCCTCCCGGCGTCATGGCGGGGCAGATCTGCCGGCCGATGTCCGATGGCGGCGGCCATGCGCCGGCGCGCTCCGACGGGCCCGGCCATTGCCTGTTCTGCCCGACCGCCTGCGCCGACGGCGACGCGAAGCTCGTCACGCTGGTCGCGACGGCGATCCTCGTCCTCCATCCCGGCGATCGCGCCGCGCCCGGCCGCCGGATCGAGCCCGCGGCCAATCCGCGTCCCGACTCGGCGCGCTTTCGCCAATTCTCCCGAGCGCCCCCCGCCGCCTGACCGCAGCAGGCGGCCGCGAGCCGCCGACCGTCCACAAAAGCGCATAGCGAGCCGCGCCGAACGGCGTCCGCTCCCTGCGGCGTCCGCGCCATGCGGGCCCATTCCGCCGCGAGAAGGCGAACATGCCCGATCAGAGAACCCATCGCTTTCGCGAGCTGTTTCGCCATAATAAGCGGACCTTGCTCGATTATTTCAAACGCCGCGTCGGGCCGGAGAACGCCTCCGACCTGCTGCAGGAGACTTTTGTCCGCGCGATCCGCCGCGAGGATTTCGACAGCGTCGCCGACCCGCCGGCCTTTCTGAAGCAGATCGCCATCAATCTCTCGCGCGATTTCGCGCGCCGCCGCGAGAGCGAGGCCAAATATTTCATCCCCGGCGACGCGGCCGAGGACGTCATCGAGGCCGCCGTCGCGCCGGACGCGCTCTATGAGACGGAGGAGCTCGCCCACCGCCTGCTGGCGGCGATCGAGGCGCTGCCGCCCAAATGCCGGCAGGCCTTCGTCATGCGCCGCTTCGAGGATATCTCCCATGAGGACATCGCCGCGCGACTCGGCATTTCCCGCAATATGGTGGAAAAGCATCTGCGCCTCGCCATGGAGCGCTGCCGGGCGGCGCTCGATTGAGCGCGCCGGCCTCCTCTTTTACGACCTCCCGTTTTGCATGGCCGGCGCGTCCTACTCTATGAGACCCCCATTCTCGAGACCTCCGCGGAGACCATGAGCGAGGACGGCCCCAGCGAAGCGGAATTGGAGCGACGGCGCGCCGCCATCGCCTGGTGGATGCGGCTCGACTCGGGCGCCTCGACGCCGGCCGAGCGCAAATCCTTCGCCGCCTGGCTGACCGCGGACGCCGCCAATAAGGCCGCCTTCGACGACATTTGCCGCCTGTGGGGCGATCTCGAGATTCTGCGCCCGCAACTGTCGCCCACGCTGGCGGCGGCGCGACGCGCTGAGCGAGGGCGACTGCCGCGGCCCGGGCTGCGTAGCGCGGCGGCGCTGGCCGGCCTCGCCCTGGCGCTCGCCCTCTCCTATGACGAATTGTCGATCCGCTGGCGCGCCCGCGCGCTCACCGGAACGGGCGAGCTGCGCAGCCTCGCGCTCGAGGACGGCTCGCGCGTCGAGCTCGGCCCCGTTTCCGCCATAGCGACGGATTTTTCCGGCGCCGAGCGACGCGTCGCTTTGCTGCGCGGCGAGGCGTGGTTCGCCGTGGCGTCCGATGCGGCGCGGCCCTTTTCCGTCGCCACCCCGGCGGGAACGGCGACCGCGCTCGGCACCGCCTTCGACGTCTCCATCCAAGGCGCGCGCACCGAGGTGACCGTCACCCAGCATCGCGTGCGGCTCTCCGGCGCCGGGCCGAGCGTCATCGTCGAGGAAGGCGCGCAGAGCGCTTTCGCGCCGGGCGTCGCCGCCGTCGCGCCCTATCCGGTCGATGCGGATCAAGTAACCGCGTGGCGGCGCGGCAAGCTCATCTTCGACGACAAGCCGCTCGCCGAGGTGCTGGCGATTCTCGCGCGCTATCGCGGCGGCTACATCATCCTCGCCGATCCGGCGCTACGCGGACGGCGCGTGACCGGCGTGTTCGAGACCACGGCGCCGGAGACGGCGCTGCGCGCGATTCAAAAATCGCTCGGACTTCGCGCCCTCTCCCTGGGCTTCGTCACGCTGATCGGAGGCTGAGAGGAGCCGCGCAAAAAACTTCATCGAGCGACCTCCTCGTCCGACGCCGAGCCGCGTCCAACTCTGTGAGGGGACGTTCGAGCCCCCGAAAAGATGCGAGGGGGCGCCGATGGCGAGACGGGTTTCGAGGCGGAACGGCGGCGACGCCGGGAGTGCGATCATGGGCGCAACGGCGCTGGCCACAGTGTTGGGCGCATTGGCGATCGGCGGCGCCGGCGACGCCCGCGCGCATGCGCAAATGCCGAACAAAGAGATCGTCGCGATCGTCCGCGCCTATTCGATTCCCGCTGGCCGCATGTCGACGGCGCTGACGCGGCTCGCCGATACGAGCGGCGTGCTGATCGTCTACGACACGACGCTGACGCGGACGCTGACGACGCGCGGGCTCGAGGGAACGCATACGCTGAATGCGGCGCTGGAAAAGCTGCTGTCGGGCTCGGGACTGAATTACGAGGTGGCCGGCGACGGCAAATCGGTGCTGATCGTGCTGGCGCAGAACGATGGCGTGCGCAGCGACGCTGTCGGCGCGGAGGCGCTGCCGCCGATCGACGTGGGGGCGGAGGCGAGGACGCCGGCGGAGCGACGGGATCGCGCCTATGGCGGCGCCGGCGCCGGACAGGACCCCTACAATAAGAGCTATGTGCTGCCGAACGCCTCGACAGGCACCAAGACCGACACGCCGGTGATGGAGACGCCGCTGAACATTCAATCGGTGACCCAGCAGGCGCTGCGCGATCAGCAGGCGATCACTATCGAGCAAGCACTGCAGAATGTCAGCGGCGTGGCGGTCGGCGGCGGCGGCGCTTTCGGCGGCGGCACGCCCTACGGCGACATCAATTTGCGCGGTTTCGCCAGTGACGTTTATTTCCGCAACGGGTTCCGCATGGGCCCCAACGGCAGCGGAATCGACGGCATCTCCACCATCCAGCTCGCCAATATCTCGAGCATAGAGGTGCTCAAGGGTCCCGGAGCCACGCTCTATGGGCTGCTCGAGCCCGGCGGCGTCGTCAATATCGTCACCAAAGAGCCGTTGAACGCGCCCTACTATTCGATCAACCAGCAGATCGGCTCTTTCGCCAATTACCGCACAACTATCGACGCAACCGGACCCGTCACCAAAGACGGGGACTGGCTCTATCGGCTGAACATGTCCTACCAGGACAATGGCGCGCCATTCGGCTCACCGATCGAGCTCATTCACGGCCAGGATATTTTCATCGCGCCGACGCTCAAATGGAACATCGATGCGGCGACGTCTGTGAAGCTCGAAGTCCAATATGATGAAAATCGCAGCGCGATCACTTTCGGCTCCACTCCTGCATTCAATGGGCAGTTCTTGTCGTTGCCGCGCAATCGAAATTATAGCGAGCATTCTCCAGACACGCTGAAAACCTTCTTTTCGGCGCTCACCTGGTCACACCAATTCGACAACGACTGGTCGATCAAGCAGCAGGTCGCCTTCAAGCGCGCGGAAGACGCTGGCTCCTTCCGACTGCCCGCCTTCGTCCAAGATACCGGAACCAGATATCTCGTCGAGCGATACAGTGGAGAATCCGCCAGACAGCAAACCGCTTTTTCGACCAATGTCGATGTCGTCGGACATTTCGACACTTCCGGAGCGAAGCACACTCTGCTTCTCGGCGGCGACTTCTACAGGTCCAGCACCGGAAGCCAGAACTTCATCAACTTCACGTCGTTCTCGGAAATCGACCTCTTCAATCCAGTCCATCCCGGCACGCCCTTTCTCGCCGCCCCGGTCCCTTCCGGCGCGGTCTCCAATCTGCAGGACACGGCGGGCTTTTATCTTCAGGATCAAATCAAGCTGCCGTATGATTTCTCCATCCTGGCGGGCGCGAGATATCAATATATCCAGCAAAAGAGCGCGTCCGGCCTGACCGCCGACGCATTGACGCCGGGCGACAAGGTGACGACGGCGGAAGCCGTGACGCCGCGCTTCGGTCTGTTGTGGCGGCCGGAACAATGGGTGAGCGTCTATGGCCATTACGCCGACGGCTTCGGCGCGGGCGCCGGCCGGATCTTCCCCGGAACGCCGACCGGCCCGAGCAAAGCGCAGGAATTCGAGGCCGGCGTCAAGCTCGAATGGTTCGACGGGAGGCTGCGGGCGACCGCCGATTACTTCAATCTCGCCAAGACCAATGTTCCCTCGACCGATTATGCGCATCCGGGTCTCGGCTTCGTGGTCTTGACCGGCGAGGTGCGCAGCAAGGGTGTGGAGGTCGATATTCAGGGCGAGATTTTGCCCGGCTGGAGCATGATCGCGACCTACACCAATCAAGAGGTGCGCACCACCAAGAGCGAAAATCCGGCCGAGATCGGCCAACGGTTCGGACGCGACCCGAGAAATATGGCGAGCCTCTGGTCGACCTATGAGTTCCAGACCGACATGCTGAAAGGGCTGAAGATCGGCGGCGGAGCCATCTATCGCAACCGGCAGCCGATTTATGATTTGTCGGGCCTCGGCTTGCAGATGTCCAATCCCTCTTACGCCACGATCAATCTGATGGCGGCCTATAGCTTCACGCTTTCCGGACTGAAGCTCACGGCGCAGGTGAATGTCTCCAATCTCCTGGACACGACCTATTATGCAGAAACAGCGCTCGACGCGACCGCCTCGGGAATGGGATTAGGCTACCGCCTCTATGGCGCGCCGCGGACTATCCTCGGCTCGTTGCGCGCGGAGTTCTGAGCGCGCGCCCTGCCCGGCCGCGCGCCGCACACAGCCAGTGGCTGGATCGCTGGGCAGGGCTGCTGATGATGTCCTCCTCGTCATCGTCGGACTCACAGGCCTTCAACGCCGCGTTGGAGCATATCGTCGCGCCGCCGCTCTTCGCAAAACCGCGGCCAGGCGCGGCGCGCTCGAACTCGGGCCGGAGGGCGAGCGATGACGCGCCGCCGACCGATGCGCCGCGCGCCACCCACGCGGATCGCGTAACGACGAGCCCCGCCCCGCCGCTTCTGCTATAAGCCCTCGCCCGCGCCATTCGCGCCACAGCCGAGGAACGCTGATGTCGGACCAGGACAAGCTCGCCCTTCTCGAGCGCATCGCCGCCGCGCTGGAGCGGCTCGCCCCGCCGCCGCCGCGCGCGCCGGATTTCGCCGCCGCCGAGGCCTTCGTCTGGCGGGCGGCGCGCGGCGAGTTCTCGCCCGTCGCGCAGATCAATCGCGTCGATCTCTCGCTGCTCGAAGGCGTCGCCCGACAGCGCGATCAGCTCATCGACAACACGCGCCGCTTCGCCTGCGGCCTGCCGGCCAATAATGCGCTGCTGTGGGGCGCGCGCGGCATGGGCAAATCCTCGCTCGTCAAGGCCGTCCATGCGGCCATCGCGCGCGAGGCGCAGAACGAGCGGCCGTTGAAGCTCGTCGAGATCCATCGCGAGGACATAGAGAGCCTGCCCGGCCTGCTCGCCACGCTGCGCGAAAAACCCTTCTGCTTTCTGCTGTTTTGCGACGATCTCTCCTTCGACGGCGCGGAGACGAGCTACAAATCCTTGAAATCCGTGCTCGAGGGCGGCGTCGAGGGACGGCCGCGCAATGCGCTGTTCTACGCCACCTCCAACCGCCGCCATCTGCTGCCGCGCGACATGATGGAAAACGAGCGCTCCTCCGCCATCAATCCCGGCGAGGCGGTGGAGGAGAAAGTGTCGCTGTCCGATCGTTTCGGCCTGTGGCTCGGCTTCCACAATTGCGCGCAGGACGACTATCTCGCAATGGTGTTCGGCTATGCGCGCCACTATGGGCTCGACGCGGCGAAGGGGACGATCGAGCGCGAGGCGCTCGAATGGTCGATCACGCGCGGCGCCCGCTCGGGGCGCGTGGCCTGGCAATATGTGCAGGACCTCGCGGGACGGCTGGGCAAGCGGCTAGACGACTGAGCTCACGCGCAGCGCTCGCGGATCGGCAGCACGATGAAGAAGGTCGCGCCGACGCCGGGCTGCGCCTCGACGCTGAGGCGCCAGCCATGGCGATCGGCGATCGCCTTGCAGATGGCGAGGCCGACGCCGGAGCCCGGATAGTCGACCTTGCTGTGCAATTGCTTCAGCGGCTCGAATATCTTCTGCGCATATTGCGCCTCGAAGCCGATGCCGGCGTCGGCGATGGCGAGGCAGAGCGAGGTCTCGTCGCGAAAGCCCTTTATGTCGATCGTCGCCGGAAGGCCGGGCTTTCGGTATTTGATGGCGTTGGCGAGAATATTCTGCACCAGCCGCTGAAACTGCGTCGCGTCGGCCTCGATCGCGACGGCGGGCAGATCGATCTCCACTTGCGCCTGCGTCTCGGCGATCGTCTGCGAGAGCGCGGCGAGCGAGAGCCCGATGGCCTCGCGCAGATCGAGCGCGCAGAGCTCGATCTCGTCATTGACGATGCGCGAGAAGGACAGAAGATCTTGCACCAGCGCGCGGGCGCGCAGCGCGGAAAAGCGCATCACCATGTTGGCGTGGACGATCTCGTCCTCGTCGCCGCGCAGGATCGCCTCCTCCATCAGATCGCCGAAGACGGCGATCTTGCGCAGCGGCTCCTGAAGATCCTGCGAGGCGACGAAGGCGAAACGCGCGAGCCGTTCATTGACGCGCTCGAGCTCCTCCGCCCGCGCGATGAGCGCGGCCTCCTCGTCGCTCATTTCGCGAAGATCGAAGACCGTCGCCAGAACGATCGCCTCGCGCTCGAGCGGGGAGAAGCGCGCGTCGACCGGAAAGCGCGCGCCGTCGCGTCGCACGCCGTAGCAGCCGACGCCGAGAACCGACGCCTCCGGCAACAACCGGGAAATGGGCAGGCCGACCATCTCCGCCTCGGCGCCGAAGCCGAACATGCGGCAGGCCCAGGCGTTGGCGCCGGTGATAACGCCGCGCTGATCGATGAGCACGAGTCCCGCGACCGTCTCGTCGAACACGAGTCGACGCCAGTCGTCGGCCGTCGCGGCCTCCGGCATTCTCCCTCCTTCGTCACGTCCGGCCGCAGCGCGGTTTTCCGCGCGCATTGTCGAGCTCTCGTCTCGCCGGACGCAATCTCCCGTCGCGGATACTGGCCTGAGGCCCCGCCGAGGTAAAGAAGAAATTCAGCACATTTCGCGCGATTTCGACAAGCCTCGCCTGAATCGATACTATTATATAGCTATATCCGACAATTCGATTCAAATGCATCGAGATTCCAACTCGAACTATACTAATCCAGCGGCCAGCGATCATCCGGAAACGGCTGGCGGCCAGAGATCTCCGCGTTCCTGCTCCGGATCGGCGCGCGCATGGGCGCGATCGGCTGTTCTGCGCAGCGATCCGAGCCCTATTGTCCTGTCATGCTCGTCCGATAATCTGCCCGATATTCCGTCGTCGCATGGAGAGCATGAAATGAATTTTCCAGCTTCCGCCGCCGCGATTTTCGGTTCCCTCGTGGCCGCGACCGGCGCGCTGGCGCAGACGCCGGCGACGGGAACCTTCGTCGCGCACAAAGCCTGCGTCGCCACGCGATCCACCCATGGCGGCCCGAGCGCCGACGACGCCGCTGTCGAATTGGGCAAGTCCTATCCGCTGGTCGGCAAGAACAAGCCGGACGCGAGCTATTATCTGATCGAGGTCGAGGGCGCGGATCCGCTGCGTCGATGGATCGCCGTCGATTGCGGCGCGATCGACGGCGCATCGGCGCCGGGCGCGGCGTCGACGACGAGCGGAGGCGCCCGCTCCGGGACGGGCCCGGCGTTCAATCTTCTCGCGGTGAGCTGGCAACCGGCCTTCTGCGAGAGCCATCAGAGCAAGACCGAATGCGCGTCGCAAACGCCGAATCGTTTCGACGCCACGCATTTCACCCTGCATGGACTCTGGCCGCAGCCACGCGGCGCGGAATATTGCAATGTGGCGTCATCCTATGTCGCGCTCGACAAGGACGGCCAATGGGACCGCCTGCCGCCGGTCGCTCTCTCCGAGGCGACGCTCGCCTCGCTCGCGCGCGTCATGCCCGGAACCATGTCTCATCTCGAGCGCCACGAATGGGTCACGCATGGGACCTGTTTTCGAGGCGCGCAGTCGCAGGACGCCTATTTCGCGCGCGCGGTGGCGCTGATGACGCAATTGAACGCGTCGCGCGTGCGCGATCTGTTCGCCGAGAATATCGGCCGCACGATCACCGCCGAGCAGATCAAGCAGGCCTTCGACGAAAGCTTCGGAGCCGGCGCGGGCGATCGCGTGCAAGTGTCGTGTCCGGGCTCGCGCCGATCCATCGTCCAATTGACGATCGGCCTCGTCGGCGAGATCGGCGATTCTCCGTCGCTCGCCGAGCTGATCGCCGCCGCGCCGCGGACCAGCATCGGATGCCCGTCCGGAGCCGTCGATCGGGTCGCCGGACGCTGATCTCGTCCGGCGCGCTACGCCGCGCTCGGCCAGTGGGCCAGCGCGTGAACGACAAAGGCGTAGGCGATCCAGAGAAAGCCGACGGAGGTGACGACGAAAGTCGCCGCCGTGTAGTATTTCCAGATCGCCTTGTCCCAGAAGTTCGGATCGAAAGCGGCGATGGTGAAGACCGTCGGATTGGTGAAGCCGCCGACCGCCACGCACCAGCAGGCGACGACGGGAAGCTCCACGCCGGAGCCGTAGAAGGCGACGCAGAAGACCGCCATCAGCGCATAGTCGATATGGGCGCGGATCATCGTCTTATAGTCGATGACGAGAGCGTCGACGCCGGCCACCGGGAACCATTTCGCCAGGGTCATGAGCCAGGCGGTCGCAATCAGCGCTGTGATGCAGGCCGCTGCGCCGATGAGCAGGATTTCCACGTTCGAGGTCTCCTCGCGGTCTTTGGGATGTCTGAGGCGTTGTTTCGCTCGAGCCTTCCGCTTTTGCTTGGGCTTTTCTCCCGCATGGCGTCGGGAAAAAAGCCCGATGTCGAGACGACGGACAAAAAAACGGCCGCGCCCGAGGCGCGGCCGTTTCGAAAGTCCGATCCGGAAAGCTCAGCGGATCACATAAGGCAGCAGGCCGAGGAAGCGGGCGCGCTTGATGGCCTGGGCCAGCTCGCGCTGCTTCTTGGCCGAGACGGCCGTGATGCGCGAGGGAACGATCTTGCCGCGCTCGGAGATGTAGCGCGAGAGCAGGCGCGTGTCCTTATAGTCGATCTTCGGGGCGTTGGCGCCGGAGAAGGGGCAGGACTTACGACGGCGGAAAAAGGGGCGGCGGGCTGCGGCGCTCATCAGAAAGTCTCTCCTTCGGCGCGGGGTTCGTCACGGCGCGGCGGGCGACGATCGCCCCTGTCGCCACGGTCGCCTCTATCGCCACGATCGGGGCGCGGGCCGCCGGGGCCGCGGCGGTCGCCGCGATCATCGTCGTCACGCTTGCGAAGCTGCGCGGAAGGGCCTTCCTCCAGCGCCTCGACGCGCAGGGTGATGAAGCGAAGAATATCCTCGCTCAGGCCTTCCTGACGCTCGACCTCGGCCAGGGCCGCCGGCGGAGCGTCGATGTTGAGAAGGGTGAAATGCGCCTTGCGGTTCTTGTTGATCCGATAGGCGAGGGACTTCACGCCCCAATATTCGGTCTTGGACACTTTGCCGCCGAGCGACGTGATAATGCCCTTGAACTGCGTCGTCAGCGCTTCGACCTGCTGGGGCGAGACGTCCTGACGCGCAAGATAGATATGCTCGTAGAGAGCCATTCTCTTGCCTTTCCTCATTGTCGCGAGCCGCTCTCGGCGCAGAGCCCTTCGAGCCTCGTGGGAAAGGCTCGAACGGGAAGTTCGAAGGCGGAGACACGGGAAGACGGGCGAGAACCCTGCCAGCGGCGAAGCCGAAGGCCTTCCGTTCAGCCCCCGGCCGGAAGCGTCGCGAAGCGCGCTTTATAGCGGCGTGGGCGCAGGATGCAAGGGCCTGCGCAGACGGGTCAGGGCGATCGGGTGAACGAGACGCGGCGCCCGATGAGGCGTTTCACCTCCCCCTCGACGGGGGAGGTCGAGCGCCGCAGGCGCTCGGGAGGGGGTGATTCCGCCGTGTCTTGCGCCTTGAACTACGCCCCGGACGGCTTCGCCGTCCGACCCTCCCCCTAAAAGGCAGGGTGGAACGCCCGCTTTCACGTTCCCCCATCGCCCCGCAGACAGGCCCCCGCAGCGGCAGCCCGCGCGTCAGCGGCCGTCGAACCAGGCCTTCCACTGCGGGACCGCGGTCGCGAATGTGCCGCGATGGGTCGTCGGCCCGGTGGAGACGGCCTCCACGAGCGGATTGCCGGCGCCAAAAGCCTGCGCATAGGTCATCGCCATGCGGCCGACGCCTTGGGTGATCGCCTCGTCCGCCTCGCCGTAATAGTTGTGAACCGGCGATTTTATCACCCAGCGATAGGCTTGCGTCGCCGCGATGAGGCGGCCGAAAGCCGAATTGGCGAAATAATGCGGATCGAAATAATCGGCGCGGAGCAGCTTGCGCAGATCGGCCGGAATGGCCGCCGGATCGAAGGGCTGGCGATCATAGGCCTTTTTGGAGACGTCATAATACTCGTCGGCGATGAGCGAGCGGGCGAGGCCCGGAACGCCGTAGTAGTTCTCATAGGAAAAGGCCGACAGAATGAAGATGCTGTTCAGCCAGACGGCGTCATTCGGGCGCGGGAAGTCGAGAAAGCCCTCCATGGCGGCGAAGAGGTCGAGCGGCGCGCTGGCGGTGGCCGCCGCCTGAACGGGCACGCCGGCGCTCTCCAGCTTCTCCAGAAACGCCATGGTGACGAAGCCGCCTTGCGACCAGCCGGCGAGGAAGAGCTTGTCGCTCTTCAACTTCAGATCGCCGAGCACGCTGCGGCTGGCGACGAGCAGATCATAGCAGGCCTGCTGGTGACTCGCCTTCACCATATAGCCCTCCGGCTCCTGCGACACGCCGAGGCCGAAATAATCGGCGCCGATCACCGCATAGCCCTGTCCGGCGAATTGCGCGATCATCAGCTGCGTCTCGGGCGACTCCTCGGCGAAGGAGGGGACCTCGTGGCGCCCATAGACCGTCCCATGCTGATAGGAGACCATGGGAAAGGACGCCGCCTTGGTGTCGGGGACCGCGAGCAGGCCGGAGGCGACCGTCGGCTGATTGCTTTTCTCCGGCAGGACCGACGGATAGGTGACGCGATAAAGCTTCACGCCATTGCGCGCCGGCGTGTAGGCGACGCGGACGCCGGCGAATTTGGGCGTGTCGGCCTCCAATATCTGGTTCAGACGATGCACGTCCCAACGCGCGACAAGCTCGTATTGCACTCCGGAGGAGACTGGAGCCGGCGCATTGCGGGAGGCGGGAGCCGCCCCGGCGGGCGCGGCGCAGAGCAGCGCGGCGAGCAACGACAGGGCGCGTAGCATAGTCGACATGAAGGAACCTTTCGGCTTTCGGATGAGCAGCGCATCCTCTCCCTATCGTCCGGCGGTAAATTCGTGGTGTAGACGCGAGAATCGACGAGATCGCAGATGAGCGCGGCGCAACGCGCCATCCCATTTCGGCCGCATTTCCTTTCGACAAACGAGGCCCGACCGCGACAGGAGAAGGCTGGCATGTTCTCGCAACCCATTCGTTTCGCGGGCGCGCTCGCGCTCGCTCTCGCGGCCTCTCGGCCGGCGCTGGCCGCCAATCCCCTGGATCGCGGCCCGATCGCCGATTTCGTCAACAACTTCCAGCTGCAATCCATCCCCAGCCAGACCGTCGTCTGGAGCCATCCTCAATATAAAAAGGGCACGATCGTCGTCTCCACCAAGGAGCGGCGGCTCTATTATGTGCTCGGCCCGACGCGAGCGATCGAATACGGCGTCGGCGTCGGCCGCGAGGGCTTCACCTGGTCCGGCGTGAAGACGATCACCGCCAAGCGGGAATGGCCCGATTGGCGCCCGCCCGCGGCGATGCTGAAGCGCCGCCCCGACCTGCCGCGCCATATGGAAGGCGGCCAGGACAATCCGCTCGGCGCCCGCGCGCTCTATCTCGGCTCCAGCGACTATCGCATCCACGGCTCCAATGAGGGCGACACAATCGGCGAGGCCGTCTCCTCCGGCTGCATTCGCATGACCAATCGCGACATCGTCGACCTCTACGGCCGGGCCAAGGTCGGGACCCGCGTGGTCGTGCTGAAATGACAGAGCGCCTTTCTCGCGCTATTAACCGCGCCGCGGTAATCATGGCGGCGGCGTTCATAGGGTTTCGAGGAAGACGGTCATGCGCAAGATCTGCATTCTGGCGGGCCTCGTCGCCGCCTATGCGCTGCTGACGGGCTGCGACAAATGCACCCACGAGCTTCAGGATATCCGCCTGCCGACGCTGCCGCAGGCCTGCTCGCGCTGAGCGGGGTTTTGGGCTATAGCCGGGCTCGCTTCGTGTCCTACGTGTCTCGGCGGCGAGCACGACGATACAGACCCGGGTGAATGAATGGCGTCGCGCGCGGCCGAATTCCTGAACATGAAGCAGCAGGGCGAGAAATTCGTCGTGCTGACCGCCTATGACGCGCCGACGGCGCGGATCGAGGTGGAGGCCGGCGTCGATATCGTGATGGTCGGCGACAGCGTCGGCACCAATGTGCTGGGCTACGCCAGCGAGCGCGAGGTGACGCTCGACGATATGGCGCATCACATCGCCGCCGTGCGCCGCGGCGCGCCGGACGCCTATGTCATCGGCGATCTTCCCTATGCGACCTATGAGTCGGAGACGCAGGCGCTCGCCAGCGCCGCGCTTCTCGTCCGCGCCGGCGCCGATTGCGTGAAATTCGAGGGCGCGCGGCCGCAGATCGTGCAGGCGCTGAAGCGCGAAGGCCATGACGTCTGCTGCCATATCGGGCTCGAGTCGCAGCATCAGCAGGGCAAGCGGCGCCAGGGCAAGACGGCGGAAGCCGCCGGCACGCTGCTCGCCGACGCGCTGGCGCTGGATGCGGCGGGCATGGACTTCATCGTTCTGGAGCTCGTCCCGCGCGAGCTCGCAGCGACGATCACGAAGCGCCTGCGGGCCCCGACGATCGGCATCGGCGCCGGCGCCGACTGCGACTCGCAAGTGCTGGTCGTGCACGATCTCGCCGCGCTGGGAACGCGCGACTTCAAGCATAATCGCCGCTATGGCGCGCTCGCCGACGCGCTGCGCGAGGCCGTCGCGGCTTATGCGCGCGATGTGCGCGAGGGGCGTTTTCCGGCCGCGGAGAATGGTTTCTCCATGGAGCCGGCGGAGCTCGCCGCGTTCGAGAAAAGCATCGCATGAGCGCGCCCCGCATCGGCCTTCTCCTCGTCAATCTCGGCACGCCGAAGGGCTCCGACTATTGGTCGGTGCGGCGCTTTCTGCGCGAGTTTCTCTCGGACCGCCGCGTCGTCGATCTGCCGCCGCTGCTGTGGCGCCCGATTCTCGAGGCCTTCGTGCTGACCTTTCGTCCGCGGCGCTCGGCGCGCGCCTATCGCTCGGTCTGGAATGTCGAGCGCGACGAAGGCCCGTTGAAGACGATCACGCGCGCGCAAGCGGAAAAGCTCGCGCCCCGCATCGACGGCGTCGTCGTCGATTTCGCCATGCGCTACGCCGGACCCTCGATCGGCGACGAGATCGACGCGCTGCGCGCCGAGGGTTGCGAGCGCATCCTGCTGTTTCCGCTCTATCCGCAATATGCCGCCTCGACCACGGCCTCGGTCGTCGACGAGGCGGCGCGCGCGCTGGCGCGTCTACGCGAGCAGCCGACTCTGCGCATCGTTCCGCCCTTCTACGACGATGCGGCCTATATCGACGCGCTCGCGGATTCGACGCGCGCACAGCTCGCGGCGCTCGATTTCACGCCCGAGGTCTTGATCGCCTCTTTCCACGGCCTGCCGCAGGCGCAGATCGATCGCGGCGATCCCTATCGCCGCCATTGCGAGGCGACGCACGATCTCTTGCGCGCGAAGCTCGGCATGTCGTCCGAGCATTTGCGGCTCGCCTTTCAATCGCGCTTCGGCCGCACGCAATGGACCGGGCCCTATACGGCGAATGTGCTGCAGGAGCTGGCGCAGAGCGGCGTGAAACGCGTCGCCGTGCTGACGCCGGGCTTCGTCGCCGATTGTCTCGAGACGCTGGAAGAGATCGGCGTCGAGCTGCGCCACTCCTTCCTCGCGGCCGGCGGCGAAAAATTCGCGCGGCTCGATTGTCTGAACGACAGCGAGGATGGATTGCGCGCGCTGGAGACGATCGCGCGACGCGAGCTCTCGGGCTGGGTGTGACGGCGCTCTACCGCCGCCCCGACACCCTGCGCCACAACTCGTCGAAGGGCCGGAAGACGAAGCGCACCTCATGCTTGCCCTGCGGCACGGCGACGGCGCGAAACATCACATTGGCGCGCAGAATATCCGCCGGCTCGCCGTCGATCTCCGCCGTCCAGGACGGGTGGAAGATGTCGTTCAGCACCACATAGCCGCCGCCATGCGGAACATCGGCGTCGATCACCACTTCCGTATTCGCATAGGAGCGGATGCGCGCGCCGCTCTCCTCCCCCTCCTCCGGCCGCGAATGACGGCAGACCGGCGGCTCCTCCAGCAGCACGCTGGCGCGATAATCGAGATCGGGCCAGACGCCGTCCTCGATCATTTGCGCGAAATCGACGCGCGAGGCGCAGGTCGCCAGCAGCACGCGCGGCAGCGCCCGCTTATTCTCATAGACGTAGGCGTCCTTGGTGCGCGCGATGAAGTCGAGATCGCCGGGCTTCAAATTCTTGTCGATCTGCTCGATCGGAACGCCGGTCGCGATGAAGCGCAGCCCCAGGAGATCGGCGAGCGGCGAGCGATAGGAGGGATAGAGCTTGGAGAAGACGCGCTGCTCGGGCAGAGCGAGATGATCGCCGGCGCCGGTCGCATCCTCGAGCAGCCGCAGCCGCACCGGATTATAGCCGAACTCCTGATCGAACCCATGGACCAGCGAGGCGTTGGGCCAATGGAAATCGATGCCGGCGAGCTCGACGCGGTCGCGCCGATCCGGCGCCGTCGTGGCGGCGAGGCGCGCGCGCAGCAGCGCGATCGTGTCGTTTCGTGTATCGGCGCGCAGAACGTCGAAATTCTGCGGCGGCAGCGCCGTCGATTCATTGGGGCCGTTATTGACGGCGAGATCGAGCGTCATCGTCGCGCCGACGGCGGCGAGCAGCGCATAGCGCCGCGCGGCGAGCCATGGCGCGAAGGCGACGACGAGAAAGGCCAGCGCCACGAAGCCGGCGCTCTCGGCGAGCGGCGCGAGCGCGGCGGCGAGATGATCCTTGCTCCAGGCGAGCAGCGCGGCGAGCGCGAAAAGCGCGGCCAGCGACGCCGCGACGAAGCGTAGCGGCGGCTTGCTCGGCGCCTTGGCGACGACCGTGAGTCCGAAGCCGGCGAGCAGGGCGAGCACCGCGCCGAGCGGGAAAGTGGCGTCGGCCGGACGGCGGAACAGATCGACGCCGGGAATATGGAACAGCAGCGAAAAGACCGGCGTGAAACGGCCGAGCGCATAGAGCAGCAGCGCGAGCGCCGTCGCCGTGAAGAACATGATCTCCCGGTTCGACGGCAGCCCATGCCGCGCCAGAGCGATGAGCGAGACCAGCGGCAGCGCGCCCATGTAGACGTCGCACATGTTGCGCGCGAGGAAGAGATCCGGCGAGCCGAACGCCGCGGCCGGCGGACCCCAGAAATTCGCGAGCGGACCATCCGTGCCGAAGAGATTGGCGGAGAGGAGCGTGAGCAGCGCCGCCGGATGCAGCGAGCCGCGCAGCGCGCCCTCGAGATCGATGGCCGGCCGATTGGATTGCGCCGCCAGCTCCATCGTCAGCGCCAATGGAAGGACGATGACGGCGACGCCGCAGGCCGCGCCGGCGAGCAGAGGCAGGGCGGCGGTGGAAATTTTGGCGTCGTCCGAAAAAACGCGGAAGATGGCGTAGGCCGAGAGAATGAGCACTTCCAGAAAGGCGACCTGATCGCGGCCGAGCACGAGAAAGGCCGCCGCCACGCCGGCATAGGCGCCCCATTGCGCCGAGCGGCGATCGAGCGCGCGGGCGAGCAGGAACAGCGTCACCGGGAACCAGGCGAGGCTCATCACCTGCCCCGTATGCTGGATGCGCCAGGCGGCCGAGCCGCCGAAGGCGAAAGCCAGCGCGCAGAGCAGCGCCCCCTCCGCCGAGAATTCGCGGTCGCGGAAATAGGCGATGAAGGCGAGGCCGCCCATCGCCAGCATCGCGAAGACGATGCCGTCCTCGAGCGCGAAAGAGGGCTCGGGAACGAGCCAGGCGGCGATGAGAAAGAAGGGCGAGAAGATCAGCGATTGCGGATCGGCCACCTGCGGCGAGCCGGCGAAGACATTGGGCGTCCAGAAGGGCGATTGGCCCGAATGCAGCGCATGGGCGAGAAAGGCGAATTGCGGCTGGAAATGCGCCTTGGCGTCCCAGGGGACGGTGACGCGGCCGGACGCCCAGGGAAAGGCGAGGACCACGGAGGCGGCCAGAAAGACGAGCGCCGCGGCGCCGTAGGAAGCGGAAAATTGCCGACGCTCGTTCACTCTTCTCTCACTCCGACGAATCGCGAATCGCGCCGCATTGCGCATGATTTCGTGAAAGGCGCAAAGGCGGAGCCCAGGCTCGGACGCTCAAGCGCCGACAGCGCTCTGCGGCCGCGGCGCGGCGGACGGCTTCTCGGCGTCGAAACGACGCCGCGAATCCTCTATGGTCTCGACATTCTCGAGCGCCCAGTCGCCGAGCCGATGCAGAGGCTCGCGCAGCGACCGACCGAGCGGGGTGAGCTCATAGTCGACGCGGGGCGGTATGGTCGGATAGACGGTGCGCGTCACGAAGCCGTCGCGCTCCGCCGCACGCAGCGTCAACGTCAGCATGCGCTGCGAGATTCCGCCGATGCGCCGCCGCAGCTCGTTGAATCGCAGAGGGCCCGAGCCGAGCGATTCGACGACCAGCACCGTCCATTTGTCGCCGATCCGCGACAGAATGGCCGCAATGCGCCCGCATTGGGCGGGAACATGAATGTGACCCCGTTCCAAAAATGTGCCTCCTTGCGCCCCCCGGCGACAGGGGGCAACTTAGCCTAAGTTACGACTCGATACCAGGAGCGACCCGAATGACCCGCCTTTTGCACGTCGACTCGAGCATTCTCGGAGAGAAATCGCTGAGCCGGCGCCTCACCGCCGAGCTGGTCGACAAGCTCCGAGGCGACATCCCCGACCTCGAGGTCGCCTATCGGGACGTCGCCGCCGTGGCGCCGCCGATGCTCTCCGGCGCCCTGTTCTCGGCTCGCGGAGCCGCCGCGGAGCCGGAGGACCCCACCCTGCGCGCCGATCTCAAGGCCGCCCGCCAGCTGCTCGACGAGTTTCTGTCGGCCGATATCATCGTCATCGGCGCGCCGATGTATAATTTCTCCATCCCCACGCAATTGCGCGGCTGGATCGACCATCTCGTCGTTCCCGGCAAGACCTTCGCCTATACGCAGGCCGGCCTGCACGGGCTCGTCGCCGGCAAGCGCATCATCGTGGTCTCGACGCGCGGCAGCCTCTACGCGGAGGACGCCGCGCGTTCCGAGCAGGACCATCAGGAAGCCTATCTGCGCACCACCTTCGGCAATCTGGGCGTCACCGATTTCGCCTTCATTCGCGCCGAGGGCGTCGGCCTCGGCGAGGCGCAGAAGAACGAGGCGCTCGCCGCCGCCCGCCGCGACATCGCCGCGCTCGCGGCCGCGTGAAAAAAACGGCCCCGCGGGGAAACGCGGGGCCGCGACCTGCAGGAAAAAATTGCTGGGTTCTATAAATTCACTCGACCGCCGAAACGACGGCGACACGCGACGCCACACGCAACCGACGCGTTCAATCGAACACGGAGCCCAGCGCCGCTCCGATCAAACCGAAAACCACCGCGCTGGCGATGATGGCCGGGCCGCCCAACAGGCCATAGCCCACCACTCCGCCGATGACCGCAGCGAGTCCGCCGACGATCAGCTTGCCCGTGTTATTGTCTTTCTTGCCGGCCTCGCCGGACTTTTCCGCGATATTGTCGGCCATTTGCGCTTCTCCTCGAGAAGAGTCGCCTCGACGCCGCATCACGGCGTCTCGTGTAGCAGGCGCGTGTAATGCTCGCGTGAGAGTCTCTTGACGGGGGAGTGACAGCGGGGCGTCACAGGCCGGCAAGGTGATCGAATTGTCCGCCCGGAGGCGTATCCACCTCGCCCGCGAGGGGGGAAGTCGAGCGCGAATGCGCTCGGGAGGGGCGCCCGATCGCCCTTGCGCCCGATGGCCCTTGCGCCCGGCGCGGCTTTCGCCCGGGACGAAAGCTTAGTAAAGTCGCGCCGCAATTTCGGCCGGCGCGGGGAGCCGGTCCCAAGCAAGGACAAAAGACGTGACAGGGACATTGGATACGAGCGGGCGCGCCACGGCGAGCGTCAATGCGCTGGCGGGCGAGATCGTCGACAGGCTCGTCGCGGGAGCGGAGCGCTATCGCCTCGCCGTTTCACGCGGCAGCCTCGGAGAGCTGCTGATCGACGCCGGCGCCAAGGTCGCGGGCGGGATCGACGCCGGCCTGCTGCTGACCGAAATCTGCCTCGGCGGATTGGGCAAGGTCACGCTCTCGCCGGCGCCGGGCCAGAAGAACTGGCCCTTCTGGCTCACCGTCTCCAGCAATGATCCGGTCGTCGCCTGCCTCGCCAGCCAATACGCCGGCTGGAGCCTCGCCCATGAGAAATTCTTCGCGCTCGGCTCCGGCCCCGGCCGCTCGCTGGCGCGCAAGGAGGCGCTGTTCCAGGAGCTTCCTTATAAGGACTCCGCCGATCGCGCGACCATCGTGCTCGAGGCCGGCGCGCCCCCGCCGGAGGCCGTCGTCGCCAAGGTCGCCAATGATTGCGGCGTCTCGCCCGACAAGCTCGCCTTCGTCTACGCGCCGACGCAGAGCCTGGCCGGCAGCGTGCAGGTCGTCGGCCGCGTGCTCGAGGTGGCGCTGCACAAAGCGCATGAGCTGAAATTCCCGCTCGAGCATATCGTCGACGGCGTCGCCACTGCGCCGCTCTCGCCGCCGCATCCCGATTTCGTCACGGCCATGGGCCGCACCAATGACGCGATCATCTATTCCGGCCGCGCCCATCTCTTCGTGCGCGGCTCGGCCGCCGCGGCCAAGGAGCTCGCCGAAAAGTTGCCGAGCTCGACCTCGCGCGATTACGGACGGCCTTTCGCGGAAGTTTTCAAAGCGTATAAGGGCGACTTCTACAAGATCGACCCGAGCCTGTTCTCGCCCGCCGAGGCGATCGTGACGGCGGTCGAGACCGGCGAGACATTCCGTGGCGGAGCCATCGACGAAAAACTGCTCGACGCCTCTTTTGGCTGAGCCTCTCGCGCGCCCTCGCGAGGGCGCGCCCCGCATCGCGATCTTCACCGACGAGCTCGACTGGCACGTCGAGCGGCTGGTCAAAGGCTTCGCGCGTCACGGCGCGCGGGCCGTCCCCGTGCGCCTCGGCGCCTGCAAGATCGACACGACGCGGCCTCAGCATTTGGCGATTCCGGGTTTCCACGGCGCGCTGCCGGACGCCTGCGTCGTGCGCGCGATCGGCGACGGCTCGCTGGAGACGATCACGCTGCGGCTCGGCGTGCTGCATGCGCTGGACGCGCTCGGCGTGCCGCTGGTCAATAGCGCGCGCTCGATCGAGCGTTGCACCGACAAATCCGCAGCGAGCTTTCTGCTCGCCGCGGCGCGCATTCCGACGCCCGTGACCTTCGTGACCGGCTCGCGCGGCGAGGCGCTGCGCATCATCCGCCGCGAATGCGGTCTCGCGCCGCTGGTGCTGAAGCCATTGTTCGGCGCGCAGGGCTGGGGCCTGAAGCTGATCCGCCGCGAGGAGGATCTGCCGACCAAGGAGGAGGCGCGCGGCGTCTTCTATCTGCAGCGCTTCATCGCCCCGCGGGACGTGTGGTACGAGGATATGCGCATTCTCGTCTCCCATGGCGAGATCATCGGCGCGATGCGGCGGCGCTCGCGGCGCTGGATCACCAATGTGCGCCAGGGCGCGAAGCCTTGCGCCTGCGAGCCGACCGCGCGCGAGCGCGAGCTGGCGCTGCGCGCGACCGCCGCGCTCGGCGCCGATTTCGCCGGCGTCGACATCATCAGCGGTGCGGACGGCCTGCCGATGGTGCTCGAGGTCAACAGCATGGCCGGCTGGAGCGGACTGCAGAGCGTGACCCCCTTCCAGATCGCCGAGCGCGTCGCCGGCGACATATTGGCGGCGATCGGCGCCGCAGCGCGCCGCGCCCATGGCTGAGATCGCGTCCGAACAAATCGCGCGCGCCTTCATCGCCGCCTGCGCGGACGAGCTCGCCGCGCCCAAGCCCGGCAATGTCCATATATATGCGCCGGGCCATGGCATGGAGGCGCAGGACTTCGTCGCCAGCGCCGAAGCCGCCGCGCCGCATCTCAGCGCGCCGGGCGCGCGCGTCGGCGCCCGCATCCACGACGCCGTCGAGGCGACCTGGGCGCGCGTCGGCTGCAACACCAATCTCGGCATCGTGCTGCTGTGCGCGCCGCTCGCCCACGCCGCCGCGCAGCAGGGCGAGGGCGCGCTCGCCGAAAAGCTGGCGACCACGCTGGACGCGCTCGATTCGGCCGACGCCGATCTCGCTTTTCGCGCGATTTCGCGGGCCTCGCCCGCCGGACTCGGCGCCGCGCCGCAGCATGATGTGGCCGAGCCGGCGCGCATCTCCCTGCGGGAAGCCATGGCGCTCGCCGCCGATCGCGATCTCGTCGCGCGACAATACGCCAATGGCTTTTCCGAGATTTTCGGGATCGGCCGCGCGGCGATCCTGCGCTCGCGCGCGCGCGGCCACGACAGGGAGATGACGACGCTCGAACTCTTCATGGCTTACGCACGACAATTTCCCGACACGCATATCCAGCGGAAATTCGGCGAAAAAGTCGCCCGCGAGACCTTGACGCGCTTTCAAGAAGCGGCTTCTCTTATCGACGCCGCCGACGATAGAGACTCCATGTTCCGGATCGCGCTGGAATTGGATCGTTCTCTCAAAAAGAGCGGCTATAATCCGGGCGCCTGCGCGGACCTGACGGTCGCCGCGCTTTTTGCCGATTATCTGCTCGCCATCTTGCCGAACGTCCACAAAAATGGTTGAGTTCGCGCCGCGCGAGATGGTCTCGCGACCGGCTCGACCGGCTCGGCCGCATTTCGGCCTGACGCCGGCGAGACAGAGGGAGGCGCCCGCGCCGGCAGCCGCGCGGGCGACAAGTCGAGTTTATCGAAAGGAAGAAACATGGCCCTGATCAACAAGCTCATGATCGGCGAGTCGCTCGTCGGCGAAGGCAATGAAGTCGCCCACATCGACCTCCTGATCGGACCGCGCGGCAGCGCGGCCGAGACCGCTTTCGCCAATGCGCTGGTCAACAACAAGGACGGCTTCACCACGCTGCTCGCCGTCGTTGCGCCGAACCTGCTGGCCAAGCCGAACACGATCCTGTTCAACAAGGTGACCATCAAGAACGCCAAGCAGGCCGTTCAGATGTTCGGACCGGCCCAGGCCGGCGTCGCCAAGGCCGTCGCCGAT